>DVKN01000107.1 GCA_018716005.1 Candidatus Scatomorpha stercoravium | reverse complement strand
AGCTTATGAGCTCGCGGGCCTGCTTGCCGCTCAGGCTCTCGACCTCGAAGTCGAGGATGTTCACGCCGGCCCAGTCGCGCTCTATGGCGGCTTCGACGGCCTCGTCGGGCAGGGCGGGGCAGTATTTGCGGCAGAGAAGGCGGAGCGCGGCGCACTTTTCAACGTCATCGGCGAGCTCACGCGCCTGCCCGAAGGCTATGGCGCTCACGTAGCGGGTCGTAAATTCCTCGGGGACGACATCGTCGCGCTCCACGGCGCAGAAGCTCGCCTTCGCGCAGCGGCGCAGGGCGTCGAGCTTGTGCCCGGCCCGGGCGCAGTGTATGTAGATATGCCCGTCCTCATAGGCGAAGCTCAGCGGCACGGCGTAGGGATAGCCGCCGTCGCCGAGGACGGCGAGCACGCCGTGGGGAGCGCGGCGCAGTATCTCCTCGGCGCGCGCGTAATCGAGCCGCTGGCGGGAGCGGCGCATTTCGCGGAACATGGTCATACCTCCCGGCAATTTTTCTCGCCTCATGATACCACGCCGCGCCATGCAAAGCAAGCGTTCCGGCGGAATGAGCCTTGACTTATCGGCGCTGAAAGTTTATTATATGTAGACGCACACGTTTAATTTTAATGGAGGCAAGGATATGAAGGCATTTGGACTTAACGAGCTGCGGGAGATGTTCCTGAGCTTTTTTGAATCTAAGGGACACCTGCGTCTCCCCAGCTTCTCCCTCGTCCCGCAGAACGACCCCTCTCTGCTGCTGATAAACTCCGGCATGGCCCCGCTCAAGCCCTACTTTACCGGCGAGCAGATTCCCCCGAGCAGGCGCGTCACCACCTGCCAGAAGTGCGTGCGCACCGGCGACATCGACAACATAGGCAAGACCGCGCGCCACGGCACCTTCTTCGAGATGCTGGGCAACTTCTCCTTCGGCGACTACTTCAAGCACGAGGCCATAGCCTGGTGCTGGGAGTTCCTCACGAGCCCCGACTGGGTCGGCATCGACCCCGACAGGCTCTACCCGAGCGTCTTTGAGGACGACGACGAGGCCTTCGCCATTTGGCGCGACGAGATAGGCATCCCTCCTGAGCGCATCTTCCGCTTCGGCCGCGAGGACAACTTCTGGGAGCACGGCGAGGGCGCCTGCGGCCCCTGCAGCGAGGTCTACTACGACCGCGGCGAGAAGTACGGCTGCGGCAAGCCCGGCTGCACCGTCGGCTGCGACTGCGACCGCTACATCGAGGTCTGGAACAACGTCTTCAGCCAGTTCAATTCCGACGGCAAGGGCCACTACACCGAGCTCGCGCACAAGAACATCGACACCGGCATGGGACTCGAGCGCCTCGCCTGCGTCTGCCAGGACGTGCCGAGCCTCTTCGACGTCGACACAGTCATGAACATCACCCACAAGGTGAGCGAGATAACCGGCGCGCACTACGGCGAGAGCCAGAAGGCGGACGTCAGCCTGCGCGTCATCACCGACCATATACGCAGCGCCACCTTCCTTATCGGCGACGGCGTCCTGCCCTCGAACGAGGGCCGCGGCTACGTCCTGCGCCGCCTGCTCAGAAGGGCCGCGCGCCACGGCAAGCTCCTCGGCGTCAACGAGCCCTTCCTCTACAAGGTCTGCGAGACCGTCATACACGAGAACCGCACGGCCTATCCCGACCTCGTCGACAAGCAGAGCTTCATCACCCGCGTCATAAAGACCGAGGAGGAGAGCTTCGCGCGCACGATAGACGGCGGCATGAGGATACTCGGCGAGCACATCGCCGCGCTCAAGGCCGAGGGCAAGACCGTCCTCTCCGGCGCGGACGCCTTCCGCCTCTACGACACCTACGGCTTCCCGCTCGACCTCACCGAGGACATCCTCTCCGACGAGGGCATGACCGCGGACACGGCGGAGTTCGACAAGCTCATGAACGAGCAGCGCGAGCGCGCCCGCGCCGCGCGCGGCGAGATAAGCGGCTGGAGCGGCCTCGACCTCGGCCTCGAGGGCGAGCCCACCGTCTTCACCGGCTACGACACGCTGACCGATACCGGCGCCGTCGAGGCCGTCATAGCCGCCGGCGAGCTCGCGGGCGAGCTCGGCGAGGGCACCGAGGGCAGCATAGTCCTCGACAGGACGCCCTTCTACGCCGAGATGGGCGGCCAGGTCGCCGACCACGGCACGCTGACCGGCCCCGACGGCGCGGAGTTCGCCGTCGTGGACGTCCAGAAGACCAAGGGCGGCAAGTACCTGCATACGGGCAAAATGCTCCGCGGCAGCCTCCGCATGGGCGACACGGTCACCGCCGCCGTTGACGCCGAGCGCCGCCGCGCCATAATGCGCGCGCACTCCGCCACGCACCTGCTCCACGCCGCGCTGCGTAAGGTGCTGGGCGACCACGTCCACCAGGCCGGCTCCCTCGTCGAGCCCGACCGCCTGCGCTTCGACTTCACGCACTTCTCCGCCATGACCGGCGAGGAGCTGCTGGACGTCGCGCGCATAGTCAACCACGAGATACTCAAGGGCGACGCCGTCAGCACCGAGGTCATGGGCCTCGAGGCCGCCCGCGCGAAGGGCGCTCAGGCCCTCTTCGGCGAGAAGTACGGCGAGAGCGTCCGCGTCGTCAGCATGGGCGGGTTCTCCAGCGAGCTCTGCGGCGGCACGCACATAGACAACACCGCGAAGGTCGGCCCATTCCGCATAGAGAGCGAGTTCTCCGTCGCGAGCGGCGTCCGCCGGATTGAAGCCGTTACGGGCCTCGAGTTCTTCCGCGAGAACGAGGAGAATAACCGCAAGCTGCTGGCCATGGCCGATATGCTCAAGACCAGCCCCAACGAGGTCGTCGAGAAGGCCCGCGCCGCCGTGGACAGCCTGCGCGAAATGCGCCGCCGCGTCGAGGCGCTCGAGGACAAGCTGCGCAGCGGCGAGGTCGCGAACTTCATCGCCGGGGCGCACAGCGTCGGCAATCTCAAGGTGCTCACCGCCACCGTCCCCGCCGAGGGCACGGACGCGCTGCGCCGCCGCGGCGACATCCTCCGCGAGCGCGAGCCGAACATCGTCGCCGTGCTGGCCGCGGTCGAGGGTGAGAAGATAACCTTCCTCGCCGTCTGCGGCAGCGAGGCCGTGAAGGCCGGCGTCAAGGCCGGGGACATCATCCGCCAGGTCACCGCCCTCACCGGCGGCAAGGGCGGCGGCAAGCCCGACAGCGCCATGGGCGGCGGCCACGACCTCCTGATGCTCGACAACGCCCTCGCCATGGTCGACAACTTCGTCGCCATGAAGCTTGGACTCAATAAGGAATAAGGAGGAACACACCATGTCCGACTGCCTGTTCTGCAAGATAGCCGCGGGGGAGATACCCTCCAATAAGGTCTATGAGGACGATACCGTCCTCGCCTTCCGGGACATCAACCCCCAGGCCCCGACCCACATCCTCGTGATACCCAAGGCCCACGCCGCCGACTCCGCCGCGCAGATTACGGCGGAAAACAGCGCCGTCGTCGCGCACTGCTTCGAGGTTATCGCGAAGATAGCCGCCCAGGAGGGCCTCGACGCGGGCTTCCGCGTCATAACCAACGCCGGCGCCGCCGCCGGCCAGACCGTGCCGCACCTGCACTTCCACATCCTCGCGGGCGCCGACATGGCCGAGAAGCTGCTGTAAACAGCCGGGACACGCGCACCACGCGGTGCGCGTGTCCTTTTTGTCCCCGGACGGGCCGCGAGGCCTTTACACCGCGGCTCGGGCTATGATATCATATTCGCATACCGACGCTTCAAAGAGGGGAGATGAGGCGCGTGAGCGCACTTGCAGCGGCTGGCTTCGCCTTCGCGGGCGGCTGCGCCCTCGCGCGCTATGTCCTGCCCGGGGACTGGCTGCTCTGGGCGGCCGCGGCGCTCATAGCGCCCCTCGCCGCCGGGGCGGCCCTGCTGCGCGAGAGGCGCAGGCGGAACTGCGTGCTCATATGCCTCTTCGCCGCGCTCGCGCTCGTCTGGTACGGCGCGTACTCCGGCATTTACATGGGCGCGGCGGCCGGCTATGCGGACACGACGGGTACGGTGAGCGCGAGGGTGCTCGAATACCCCTACCGCGACGGGGACGAATACGCCTCCGTCGCCGTGAAGCTCGCCGAACCCGGCTCGCCGAGGCTCGGCGTCGCCGTCTCGGACTACAGCGGGACTCTGCCCGAGCTCAGGCCGGGCGACAACGTGGAGCTCACGCTCGAATTCATCGACGCGGCGGAGAAATACGGCGATCCGACCGATGTTTACGCCTCGCGCGGGACGCATCTGCGAGCGTACTTCGTCTCCGCCGGGGAGCCGGAGCGGGACGCGCTGAGCGCGCTGTACTTCCCGCAGGAGCTCAACCACCTGCTCGGCGGGGCCGTGGAGCGCGTCTTCCCCGAGGACGTGCGCGGGTTCATGAAGGGCCTGCTCATAGGCGAGACGCAGGGCATATACGCCGACGACGAGCTCGATAACGCCCTCGCCGTAACGGGCGTGGCGCACGTCATTTCCGTCTCGGGGATGCACCTCACCTTCCTCTACCTCGCCATGCTCTCGCTCTTCGGGCGCAGGAGGGCGGCCATATTCGGCGCGCCGCTCGTAATTGTCTTCACCTTCATGGCCGGCTGCACTCCCGCCTGCGTGAGGGCCTGCGTCATGCTGCTGCTCTCCATGCTGGGCACGCTCCTTAACAGGGAGGCGGACGACCTCACGAGCCTCGGCCTCGCGCTGCTGCTCCTGCTCGGCGCGAACCCCATGTCCGTCGCGAACCTCGGTTTGCAGCTCTCCTTCGGCTCCATGCTCGGCATGGTGCTGATTTCGCCGCACATAGACCTGCGGCTGCGCAGGCTCTGGCCCGGCAAGGGCGTGAAGGGCTGGCGGCGCCCGGTGCGCGCCTTCATCATCTCGAACACCACGGCCTCGCTCGGCGCGAGCGTCTTCACGGTGCCGCTCGTGGCAGCGCAGTTCGGCTATGTCTCGCTCATATCCTTCGCCGCGAACCTCCTGACCATGTGGGCGATATCGCTCGCCTTCACGCTCGGGCTGAGCTCGGCGCTCATCGCGCTCGCCTTCGCGCCGCTCGGCGCGGCGGCCGCCTGGTGCGCCGCGTGGCCCGCGCGCTACTTCGTGCGGATGATAGAGCTGCTCGCCCGCGCGCCCTTCGCGGCGGTGTATACGGCGGACGGGACGGTCGTCGTCTGGCTCGTCTTCACCTACGCGGTGTTCATCCTCGCCCTCGCGCTGCGCCGGAGGGGGAAGAAGCTGCGCTGGGCCGTGCCGGCGCTCTGCTCCGTAATCGTGCTCGCGGCGGTCATATACGCCTCGGACGCTGCCGGGAGGGAGGAGCGCGCGGTGACGGTGCTGGACGTGGGCCAGGGCCAGTGCGTGGCGCTCCTCGCCGGGGACGGGGCCGCGGTCGTGGACTGCGGCGGGATAATGACCTGGGACGACGCCGGGGACACGGCGGCCGAGTACTTCCTCAGCCGGGGCCGCCATGAGCTCGACGCGCTCATACTGACGCATCTGCACCGCGACCACGCCGGAGGCGCGGCGAGGCTCATATACCGCCTCGACGTCGGCACGCTCTATCTGCCCGCCGACTGCGACGACGCCGACAGCGAGCTCGAGGGCATACTCGCCGCCTGCGAGGCGAGGGGCACCGGCGTCGTGCGCCTGAGCGACGATTTGGAGCTCGCCGTCGGGGACATGACGCTCACCATGCTCGCGCCCGTCGGGACGGGCGGCGACAACGAGCGCGGCCTCGCCGTGCGCGCCGACATAGGCGGCCTCAGCGCCGTCATGACCGGCGACGCCTCCATGGGCGCCGAGCGGCTTTTCGCCGAGAGCGGGAAGCTCGATAACGCCGACGTGCTCGTCGTCGGCCACCACGGCTCGAGGTATTCGAGCAGCTTTGAACTCATAGACGCCGTGAGGCCG
>DVKN01000106.1 GCA_018716005.1 Candidatus Scatomorpha stercoravium | reverse complement strand
TCGCTCGTCCAGCCGAAGGTGCGCTCCGCCCAGCGCGCGAAGAGCAGCACGCCGCGGTGCGGTATGGTGACGCCCTTGGGCGTGCCCGTGGAGCCGGAGGTGTACATTATATAGATGGGGTCGGAGTCCGTCACCGTGCGCAGCGCGGCGTCTATGAGCGCGGAATCCTCCTCCGCGGCGGTCAGCTCGTCGATGAGCAGGACGCGGTAATCCCCCGCTATGCCCTCGAGGTTCCCGGCGAGGCCGGGGTTCGTAATGACGGCGCAGGGCGCGAGGTTCGATATTATCTTCTCGAGCCTCCCCCTCGGCGCGGCGGCGTCCGTGGGTACATAGGGCCGCCCGGCGTACATCGCGGCGCAGAAGCCGCATATCATCGCGGCGCTCTTCGGGAGATACACCATCACCGGCGCGTCGGCGAGCCCCAGGCGCAGCAGCGCGCTCGCGGCGCGGCGGGACATTTCCCGGAGCCGGGCGTAGCTCAGCGTGCCGGCGGCGTCCGTGACGGCTTTATTCTCGGGCCAGAGCCCATACGCCCGCTCGAGCAGGCAGACGGCAGAGTTCATTCCCCAACCTCCCCAAAGGTGATATTGAGCGCGCGGGGTTCGGCGTCATAGCAGGTGAAGACGGTCTCGCCCGCCTCGTTCGTCTCATAGGTCCAGCCCTCGCTCTCGGTGTATGCCGCGCCGGAGACGGCGCACTCCATCATGCCGCCCTCCTTGAACTGCACGGCGGCGCCCGTATCGGTCACGGAGACCGCGGCGGGCAGGTTTATGCGCGTGAGGTGCGCCCCCGCGGCCTGCTCCCCGCTCGCGAGGCGGACGGGACGGCAGAGGGACACGTATATTTCATCGCCCTCGCGGCGCCAGACGGCGGCCTCGACGGCTATGTCCTCGTCCGCGAGCGCCTCGCCGAGGGATATGCGCGCGCCCGTGGAGCCCTGGTAGTCCGCGTCGTACATGGCGGCGCGGTTCGTCTCGCCGCCGGCGCTGAGCGTGATGTCGAAGCCCTCGCCGGAGCCGTTTTTGACGTCCAGGCTCATGTTTATGGCCGCGGCGGAGGCGTACATGAGCTGGTTTTCCATGACGAAGGAGTAGCCGTGCTTCTCGCGGAAGGCCTGCACCGTCTCTATGTTCGCCCTCGCGGCGTCGGGCGAGCCGTGGGTGAAGTCGCAGTGGTAGTAGACCGCGACGGGCATATCCCAGCGCGCGGAGATGTCCGACCAGGCTTCGCCCTCGTAGCAGACGGTGGAGCAGTTCTGCATGAGTATCGTGCGCTCGCCGCTCTCGTCCTCCGTGAGGTAGTAGGGGAGGCTTATGACGTTGCGCGCGCTGTACTGCGGGACGGGGTTCGCGTCCCCGCTGACGCCGTAGCCGGTGTTGAAGAGCACCCCGGCCTCCCAGAGGGAGCGGAAGCTCTGGCCCGGGCTGAGCGTGCTCGTATACCAGGTGTGCTGGTTCGCGCCCACGCCCGAGGTGTCGAGACCGTAGCTCTCCATGGCCTCGAGCTGGCGGGAGAGCTCGTAGGCCTCGCGCCGCGCGGAGGCATAGGCGTTCGTGTAGAAGTGGACGCCCACGTAGTAGCCGCGCTCCATGAAGTAGTCGAGCGCCTCGGCGAGCTCGTCCCGGACGGGGAAGTACTCGCTGTCTATGGGATAGGCCATGCCGTACTCGAGCGAGCCGCAGACGAGGTCAATAATCCCGTCGCCGTCTATGTCCGCGAAGCGCGGGACGGAGTTGTTGCCGAACTTGGCGTTATAATTGCCCTTGTAGTTCATCTCGTCGAGCTCTATATAGCCCGCGTTGTCGAAGCCGGAGCCGTTGTTTATGAGCTTCGCTATATAGCCGTCGAAGGTGCCGAGGGCGATGTCCATGAGCCCGTCGGAGTTGAGGTCGGCTATCTCCGGCGCGAGCCAGGAGCCCTCGACGCCGAGGGCCGTGAGCTCCTCCGCGGAGCCCAGGCTCAGGCCCGCGCGGCCCGTGCCGCGGTATATGAGCAGCCGCCCCTCGTCGGAGCCGACGGCGAGGTCTGGCCGGCCGTCGCCGTCTATGTCGCCCACGGCGGGCAGGGCCTGGCCCGTGAGGCCGGTCTCGAGGAAGAGCTCGGGGGAGGCGAACTCCCCGTCCCCCTCGCCGCGCAGGAGGTATATCTTCCCGCCCTGGGCGCCGCAGAGGATGTCGAGCGCTCCGTCGCCGTCCGCGTCGAAGGCATAGGGCGCGCTGAAGCCGCCCTCGACGGAGGCGACGACCCTGCCGGGCTCCGTCTTTATCCTGCCGTCGTAGCCGAGGCCGCGGAAGAAATATATGCTCCCGTCCGAGCTGCCGCAGACGATGTCGAGGACGCCGTCGCCGTCCAGGTCCGCGAGGCTGGGATAGGCGCGCTCCTTCAGATCGGGGTTGTCCACGAAATAGCTCCCGCCGTTCGAATATTCGGCGATGGAGAGCCACTCGTCCCCCGCCGCGGCGTGCGTGCCGGAGGAGTACGCGCTCTCGTCCAGGTCCATCTCGAAGCTCATCGCGTCTTCGCTTTTGCCGAGCAGGCTCGTGACGCTCTCGGCGTAGAGGAACCAGGTGTAGCTGCTCCTTATGAGCGTGTAGCTCGGTATCTGGTTATACTCCCGCGTCATCTCGGCGAACTCTATGCCGGAGAGGTTGCCGAAGCCGGTTATCTCCTCGAAGTGCAGCTCCCAGCTCATGGCGGGGTTCCCGTGCGAGCCGAAGACGCGCCAGACGCTGTAGCCCACGGAGCGCTTGCTCACGAAGCTCGCGAAGGCGTTCTCGAGTATCCGCGCCGCCGAGAGGGCGGTGTCGGAGAGGTAGCGCTGCGAATCCGAGCGCTTCTCGAGCGAGGTGCCGAGGGTGTAATATGGGTTGGGCAGGAGGCCGGAGCAGAAGAAGACCCAGCCCTCGCCGTAATTGTTGACGGCGCTGAGCGCGAGGCCGTCCTTCGAGATTATGCTCACGGCCGTGTCGGGCTTCATGCCCACACCGCGATAGAGGCCCTCGAGCTCGGGGAACTCGCTGTAGGCCTCATAGAGCGTATAGAAGTCGCGCGTTATGTCCTGGACCTCCTGCAAATCCGCGCTGACCTCGGGGTACTCCATGTGATAGGGGTACTCCGCGGCCTCGGCGAAGCTCTTCGCGCCGAAGAACTCAGCCGGGAAGAAGTCGTAGAAGCCGTTGGGGCAGTACACGGCCCCGCCGTCCCGGGCGAAGGCCATGACGGCCTCGCGGGCCTCGCCGGCGAGATCGGAGCTCATTATGCTCTCGTCGAGGTACAGAATGTCGTAGCCCGAGAGCTCTATCCCGGCGGATATGTCCGCCGCCTCCGCCTCGAGGCCGAGCATGAGCGGCTGCTCGAGGCGCGAGAGCGTGTCGCGCCAGCTCTCCGTCCCGGCGGAGCCGTCGTAGACTACGGCGGCGCGCAGGCCGTAATCCCCGTCCGAGAGCGAGACCTCGGGCAGGTCGTTCTGCCGGACGCTGACGCAGCCGGTGAGCAGGGATATGATAAGCGCGCAGACGAGCGCGCAGGTGAGGATTCTCTTCACGGTGCACCTCCGCATAAGAATACAGCTTATTTTACCACGCCGGGGAGCGCAATGCAACGAGCGGCGCTTGTATAAGACGCGGCGTCGTGATAAAATGTTGCCAAACCGAAAAGAGGGTGAACTATATGGAAATAAATTCTGTCTCTGCGCTCTACTTCTCCCCGGGCGGGAGCACCCGCTCCGTCGCGCGGAGCGTGGCCGGCGGCATCTCCGGCGAGGCGAGGGACTTCGACTTCACCTCCCGGGCCGAGGCCGCGGCCTTCGGCGAGCATGACCTCGCGGTCATAGCCGCGCCGGTCTTCGGCGGGAGGATACCGGAGGTCTTCTCGCGCTTCCTGGACTCCGTCAGCGCCAAGGGCGCCCCCGCCGTGGTGCTCGCCGTATACGGCCTGCGCGCGTACGACGACGCGCTCGTCGAGCTCGCCGACAGGGCGAAGGCCCGGGGCTTCCGGGTGATAGCCGCCGGGGCCTTCATAGCGCGGCACTCCATGGCGCCGGAGATAGCCGCCGGCCGCCCCGACGAGGCCGACCGCGAGGCGATGGCCGCCTTCTCCCGCGCCGTGCGCGATAAGCTCGCCTCGGACGACCTCTCCGAGCCCGCCATACCCGGGAACCGGCCCTATAAGAGCTACGGCGGCGTCCCGCTCCACCCCTCGGCCAACCGCCAGCGCTGCCTCAAGTGCGGCAAATGCGCCCGCGAATGTCCCGTCGGGGCCATCCCCGCCGACCAGCCCTGGAAGACCGA
>DVKN01000010.1 GCA_018716005.1 Candidatus Scatomorpha stercoravium | reverse complement strand
CCCCGGCTCGATGAGCTCGTCCGCCGCCAGCGCCGAGACGGGCAGGGCGAGGCAGCAGGCGAGCGCGATTATGATGGAAAGAATACGTTTCATATCAGTTAAAGGTCTCGGGCGGGTTTACGCCGGCAAATTCGGCAAGCTCCCTTGTGGGGAACTTGTTGTAGGTGCTGCGCATGAACTCGAGCACCTCGCTGTTGTAGCTGTTCTCCTCTATCATCTTCTGCGCGCCGTTATAGGCCGTCTCGTACTCGTCCACGAGAGAGCGCTCGTCGTCCGTGAGCTCGAGGCCATCGAGCGTGCGCAGGGCGCTCGCGAATTCGTCGTCGAGATAGTCGCTGCAATACTTCATGTAGGAGATGTCGGCCTCGTCGCAGGCCCAGATGAGCGAGTCGCGCTCATAGCTGAGCTCCTCGGCGGCGGCCTCGTCGTACTTCACGAGCACGGTCCAGACCCCGTTCGCGGCCTGGAGCTTCTCCTGAAGGCGGGAGTATATGCTCCGCTGGCCGTCGACGTTGGTGAAAAAGCTGTCCTCGACGGCGTCAATCTCCTCGCCGAGCTTGCTCTGCGTGTTGAAGGAGAGTATGCCGCCGCAGAGGAGGACGGCCAGAATTACGGCCACGGCGGGCTTCTTGAAAAAGTTCATCTTTAACCTCTCAGTTCAAGGAGCTTCTGCTTGAGCTCGCCCTCTATGCGCCCGAGCTCGACCTCGGCCTCGGCGCGCTTGGCCGCGCCATCCGCTTGGATCTGGCGCACCTCCTCGAGGGTGGAGATGAGCTCCTGGTTGGTCTTCTGGAGCGTCTCTATGTCGACTATGCCGCGCTCCGACTCGCGCGCTATCTCCACGCTGCCCTGGTGGAGCTTCTCGGCGTTCTGCTGGAGGAGGCGGTTGGTGACGTCGTTCACGTTTCTCTGCGCCTCCATGGCCTGCTGGCTGTGGTGGAGCGTGAGGGCCATGACCATCTGGCTCTTCCAGAGCGGGATGGTGTTCACGATGCTCGAGCGTATCTTCTCGGCCATGACGGCGTCGTTCGACTGGATCATGCGTATCTGCGGGGCCATCTGGATGGAGATGGTGCGCGTGAGCTCGAGGTCGTAGAGCTTCTTCTCGAAGCGGCCTATCATGTTGGCGAAGTCGTTCGCCGCCTGGGCGTCCTCGGCCTTGTTCGTCTCGCGCGCCTTCGCCTGCATGGCGGGCAGCTCGGTCTCGCGCAGCTGCTTGCACTTGAGCTTGCCGGCGAGGATGTACATGGTGAGCTCCTTGTAGTACTGCTGATTCTTCTCGTACATCTTGTCCATCATGGCGATGTCCTTCATCAGCGTGACCTCGTGCTTCTCGAGCTCGGCGGTTATCTTGTCAACGTTGTCCTCGGCCTTGTCGTACTGGGCCTTGAGCGCGGCGATGCTCTGCCTCTGCTTCTTGAAGAAGCCGAGGAAGCCCTTTTTCTCGCTCTCGTCGAAGTCGAGGCCCTGCAGCTCGACGACGAGGTCGCTGAGCTCCTCGCCGATCTCGCCCATATCCTTCGTGCGCACCTTGCCGAGGGCGGCGCCGGAGAAGTCGGCGATGTTCTTCTGCGCGGCGGAGCCGTAGTTGAGTATCTGCTCGCTGTTGGTGACGTCTATCTGCTCGGCGAACTGCGTGACGGCGGCCTGCTCGGCGCTCGAGAGGCGCTCGAACTCGAGCTTCTCGGGCGGGACCTCCTCCTTCTTGGGTGCTATGGTCTCGGCGGTGGGCTCTTCAATAACCGCGGCATGGGCGGCGGCAGCGTTGGGGTCGAGGGTGAGGGAGGGGATGAACTCCTTATTTTCGTCCATGATATCTTATCCTTTCCGGTTTATTACTGATTCTGTCCGCCGCGGGCGGCCTTTATTATCGTATCCTGCTCGTCGTCGCCGGTGAGGCCCTCGCGCTCGAGCATCCGGTTCATGACGGAGATGTCCGTCTCGATATCCAGCGCCTGGTCCTCGAAGAGGCTGTCGAGCTGCTTCTTGAAGGCGTCGACCGCCGTGTCGAGCATCTCCTCTATGCTGTCCATGCTCTTCGATAGGTTTTCGCCCTCTATGCCCTGGCCGCTCATGCGGTCGTAGGCGTGCAGCAGCTTTATCGTGGTCGGAAGGTAGTAGTCGAGGAACTTGCGTATATCCGGCACGTCCGAGGGGTCGTCTATGGCGTCCTGCACTATCTTATCGGAGACGCGCATGAGCTCGTTTATGCGCTCGCGCACCTCGCTGGACTCTATGGAGGCGTAGAGGCGGCCCATCTCCTTTATCGCCGTGCGGCCCTCCTCGACGACCTCGGCGACCTCGGGGTTGAGCGGCTTCTCGTCCTTCCTGGGCTCGGGCTTTTTCCGGCGCGGCTCTTCCTCCTCCGCGTCCGCGGCGGGGGCGGGCGCCTTGATGAAGCGCGGCAGCAGCGCCGTGCTCACTCCGCAGACGACGGCGGAGATGAGGAAGCTCGCGACAAGGCCCCACATCTTATACATCGGGAAGATAAATGCGCAGACCAGCCAGGCCAGCACAAATATATAAATGGGCAGCACGTTCGCCCAGCTCCTGTTTTTGTTCCTGCGTTTCAAACTGACGGCCTCCATCGTATCTACAGTATTACTACAATATTCTAAAGCCAAAGAATCCCCACGTCAAGAGGAAAAGAAAAAAGTCCTTGACTTTAAGAATATTAAATGCTATATTGAATAAAGTTAAAGGAGGCGATAGCTTGCCCTTGGAGCTTGTACCCGAGTGGATGGCGAATCTCGAGGCCGAGGACGCGGCCTTCATACGCCGCTTCGTGCTGGCGTCGGGCTCGCTGAAGGAGGTCGCGCGCCAGTACGGCGTCACGTATCCCACGGTGAGGCTGCGCCTCGACCGGCTGATTGAGAAGATACGGCTCGCCGAGCGCAGCGCGCAGGAGCCGTACATAGCCCTGATACGCCGCCTCGCCTTAGACGAGCGCATAGACGTGGACGCGGCGAAGCTGCTCATAAGCGAATACAAGAAGCTGAAGGAGGCAAAAGAAGAAGAATAATGTCCGGCATAATTACGATAATCCTGATGGTGTGGGCCGTGGTGCTGCAAATGTACCTTTCGCGCAAGCCCTCGCGCTGGCCGGGGCTTGTGCTGCCCATAATATCCTTCCTGTTCTCGCTGCTCTACCCGCTGAGCATGGCGGATATCGGCGGCGACCGCAGCGCGCTCATAGCGCAGCTGCTTCTGGTCTGGCTGCTCGCAAACATACCGACGTTTATATTCCTCGCCATATACTTCTCCGCCCGCGGCAGGCTCCGCCGCGCGCGGGAATTCGAGAGGATGGACGCCCAGGACCTCGGATAAGCTGTCCCCCGGTTATGCCGGGGGATTTTTGCCGTTCAGGGGCTTTTCAAAAAAATGCTGTTGTGCTAAAATAAACTGTAAAATTATCTGCAAATCGAGGAGCGCGCAATGCCTGAATTTCACGTTGTAAGCGAATACTCGCCCTCGGGCGACCAGCCGGAGGCCATAGACGCCCTCGCCTCGGGCATTGAGGCCGGGCTGGACGAGCAGACGCTGCTCGGCGTCACGGGCTCCGGCAAGACCTACACCATGGCGAAGGTCATAGAGCGCATACAGCGCCCCACGCTCGTGCTTGCGCACAATAAGACCCTCGCCGCGCAGCTGTGCAGCGAGTTCCGCGAGTTTTTCCCGGACAACGCCGTGGAATACTTCGTCTCCTACTACGACTACTACCAGCCGGAGGCCTATATCCCCACGACGGACACGTATATCGAGAAGGACGCCGCGACCAACGAGGAGATAGACCGCCTGCGCCTCTCCGCCACAGCCTCGCTCATAGAGCGGCGCGACGTCGTCGTCGTCTCGTCCGTGAGCTGCATCTACGGCCTCGGCGAGCCGGAGGACTTCGCCAACATGATGGTCCCCATCCGCGTGGGGCTCGAGATACCGCGCGACGCGCTGCTGAAGAGGCTCATCGAGATACGCTACGAGCGCAACGACATCGCCTTCGAGCGCAACATGATAAGGGTCCGCGGCGATACGCTCGAAATCTGGCCCGCGTATTATAAGGACAGCGCGATACGCGTCGAGTTCTTCGGCGACGAGATAGACCGCGTGAGCGAGTTCGACCCCGTCACAGGCAAGGTCATACGCCGGCTCATGAACATCCCGATTTTCCCCGCGAGCCACTATATAACGCCGAAGGAGAAGCTCGAGCGGGCGGTGAAGGAGATACGCCGCGAGTGCGACGAGCGCGTCGCGTTCTTCAAGAGCCAGGACAAGCTCCTGGAGGCCCAGCGCATAGAGCAGCGCACGAACTTCGACATCGAGATGATAAACGAGCTCGGCTACTGCTCGGGCATTGAGAACTACTCGCGCATAATCTCCGGCCGCGCGCCGGGCAGCGCGCCCATGACGCTCCTCGACTACTTCCCGAAGGACTTTGTGCTCTTCATCGACGAGAGCCACGTTACGCTCCCGCAGGTGCGGGCCATGTACCGCGGCGACCGCGCGAGGAAAGAGACGCTGGTGGAGTACGGCTTCCGCCTCCCGAGCGCCTTCGACAACCGCCCGCTGAAGTTCGAGGAGTTCCAGCAGCGCATAGGCCAGGTCGTGTACGTCTCCGCGACGCCGGGCGAATACGAGCGCACGCGCTCGGGGCAGATAGTCGAGCAGATTATCCGACCCACCGGCCTCCTCGACCCGAAGGTAGAGGTGCGGCCCGTTGAGGGGCAGATAGACGACCTCATCGACGAGATAAAGGCCCGGATTGCGAAGAACGAGCGCACCCTCGTCACCACGCTCACGAAGCGCATGGCCGAGGACCTCAGCGCCTATCTGACCGGCGCCGGTATAAAGTGCCGCTATATGCACCACGACATCGGCGCCATCGAGCGCATGGAGATAATCCGCGACCTGCGTCTCGGCGAATTCGACGTCCTCGTCGGCATAAACCTCCTGCGCGAGGGCCTCGATCTGCCCGAGGTGAGCCTCGTAGCCATCCTCGACGCCGACAAGGAGGGTTTCCTCCGCAGCGAGACGAGCCTTATCCAGACCATAGGCCGCGCTGCGCGCAACGCCGAGGGTACGGTAATCATGTACGCCTACGCCGTGACGCCCAGCATGCGCGCCGCCATAGACGAAACGGAGCGCCGCCGCGCGAAGCAGGACGCCTTCAACAAGGCGCACGGCATCGTCCCGAAGACCATCAAGAAGGACGTACGCGACATCATCGAGCTCAGCCCCGAGGCCGACAAGGCCGGACGCCGGAAGGACGGCGTGCGCATGACCGAGTCCGAGCGCCGCGAAGAGATTGCGAAACTGGAGAAGAAGATGCGCGAGGCGGCCAAGATGCTCGAGTTCGAGTACGCGGCCGTCCTGCGCGACCAGCTCATAAAGTTGAGAGGGGAGAAGTGATGAAACGCGCCGCCGCACTGCTGCTCAGCCTTGCCCTGATAGTCTTTGCCGCCTCCTGCGGCGCATCGCCCGAGCTGACGCTCCCAGCGCCCGAATTGCCCGAGCTGAGCGCGCCGCCATCGACGCCGGCGCCGACACCGGAGCCCGCGCCCGAGCCCGACACCGTTACGCTCACGCTCGCCGGCGACCTCGTCATGCACACGCAGCTCAACGCCGAGGCGCTCAACTCCGACGGGAGCTATGACTATACGCGCCTTTTCGAGGACGTGGAGCACTATGTGGCCGACGCCGATTACGCCCTCTGCTGCCTCGAGTCGTCCCTCACCGGCGGCACGCCCACCGGCTATCCGCTCTTCACCTCGCCGGACGACCTCGCCTATTCGCTCAAGGAGATGGGCTTCGACCTCATAAACACCGCGAGCAACCACTCCATGGACGGCTTCCAGTCCGGCCTCATCCGCACGCTGGACGTGCTCGACGCCGCCGGGCTCGACCATGTCGGCACCTACCGCAGCCAGGCCGAGCGCGACGAGAACAACGGCATCCTCGTCAAGGAGATAAACGGCATCTCCATCGCCTTCCTGGACTACACCTACGGCACCAACGGCATCCCGATATACAACTTCCCCTACGCCGTAAACGTCTATAACTACGACTATATGACCACCCTCGTGAGCCCGAACTACGATATGCTCGAGGCCGACATGGCCGCCGCCCGCGCGCTCGATACGGACATCATCGCCGTCAGCGTCCACTGGGGCGCGGAGTACATGACGACGCCGAACGTATATCAGGAGCGCGTCGCGGACTTCCTCTTCGAGCAGGGCGCGGACCTCGTCATAGGCGGCCACCCGCACGTGCCCCAGCCCATGGAGCTCCGTGAGATAGACAACGGCGACGGCACGACGCGCACCGGCTTCATATGCTACTGCCTCGGCAACCTGCTCTCCGCCATGCGCTCCGACTACACCTACCTCACCGCAATGGTGCAGCTCGAGCTCACGAAGGACCCGGATACGGGCGAGACGAGCATCACCGACTGCTCCTATGTGCCCATGATGATGGTAAACCTCGCGGACTACGGCGTACCGGCCTCCGTCGCCGGCTGGCAGAGGCGGCTTCTCGACATACGCGCCGCCATCGCCGACTACGAGAGCGGCGACGACCGCGGCGGCGTCATCACCCAGGCGCTCTACGCCAACCTTCAGAAGGGCCTCGCGGACTGCGAGCGCATATTCGGCGACCTAACCTTCCCGACGAAAGCGTGAACTGATATGAAACTGATGATTTTGGACGGCAACAGCATAGTGAACCGAGCCTATTACGGCGTGCGTATGCTGAACGCCCCCGACGGCACCCCGACGAACGCCGTCTACGGCTTCCTCGCGATTTTGCAGCGCCTGCTCGACGCGAACTCGCCCGACGCGCTCTGCGTGGCCTTCGACCTCGCCGCGCCCACCTTCCGCCACAGGCAGTACGCCGGCTACAAGGCCCAGCGCAAGCCCATGCCCGATGAGCTGGCCGTGCAGATGCCGCTCCTCAAGGAGCTGCTCTCCGCCATGGGCATAACGCAGCTCTCCGCAGAGGGCTGGGAGGCCGACGACGTGCTCGGCACGGTCGCGAGGATATGCGAGGGCGCCGGCTGGGGCTGCGAGATTGTCACCGGCGACCGCGACAGCTTCCAGCTCATCACCGGGCGGACCGAGGTCCTGCACGTCAAGACCGCGAAGGGCCAGACGGAGACGATAGACTACACCCTCGAGCGCTTCACTGAGGAGTACGGCTTCGCCCCGCCGCTCATGGTAGACCTGAAGGCCCTGATGGGCGACGCCTCGGACAACATCCCCGGCGTGCCCGGGATAGGGGAGAAGACCGCGCTCGACCTCGTGCGCCGCTTCGGCAGGATTGAGGACATATACGCCTCGCTCGATACGCTCGATATAAAGGACTCCGTGCGCAAAAAGCTCGCCGCCGGCGAGGAGAGCGCGCGAATGAGCTACGCCCTCGCGACGATAAGCCGCGAAGCGCCGGTCGATTTCGAGCCCGAACGGGCCGTGTGGAAGCTGGAGAACCGCCCCGGGCTCTACGACGCGCTCCTGCGTCTGGGCTTCAAGCGCTTTATCGAAAAATGGGGCCTCACCCCGGGCGAGCAGACGTCCCTCGAGGGCTTTAACGAGCCCGCGCCCGAGCGCCTTCCTGAGCTCGAGCTCAGCCCGGCCGGGATAATCGGCCGCGTGAAGGCGGCGGAGTATATAGCCGTGCTGCCCGGCGCGGAACTTAACTCGCTCACGCTATGCGACGGAGAGGCCGTCTTCTCCTGCTCGCAGCTCGGCTGCGGCGGGGAATGGGACGCCGTCGTCGACGCGGTCTTCGCGCCGGAGGTGAAGAAGGCCGGCCACGGCGTAAAGGACTTCATGTCCCTCGCCCTCGGCGCGAACGTA
>DVKN01000009.1 GCA_018716005.1 Candidatus Scatomorpha stercoravium | reverse complement strand
GTCCCAGCTCTTATACTCGCGGCAGGCGGCTACGAAGTCGGAGCAGTAGGCGGGGGCGTCGCCGGGGAGGTAGATTAGGCTGATGTCCCGGTTCACGCTCAGGGCGGGGATGGGGTTCACGACGGCGAGCGAGCCCTCTGTGAGCTCCTTCTCCAGAGCCAGCTCGGGCAGGAAGGCGACGCCGAGGCCCTGGAGGACCATGTTCTTCGCTATCTCGACGCTGTCCACGACGAGCGTGACGTTCGGCGTGACGCCGCGGCTCTTGAAGTGCCGGAGGATGACTTCCCAGTAGTTCTGCATGGCGGAGGAGCAGATTATGTTCTCGAGCGCCACCTGGCTGTAGTCCGGCGGCGTGCCGCGCGAGAGGAGCGGGTGCCCCCGAGGCACGACCAGGGAAATCCTGTCGCGGTACACGGGTATCTCCGTGAGGTCGGGGAGGCCGTAGCTCTGCGTTATGAGAAAGTCGCACTCCCCGCCGCGCAGGAGCTTCAGGAGCTCGCCGGGCAGGTTCGTAACCAGCTCCACGCCGAGCCCCGGATGGCGGCTGTGCAGTCTCCGGAAGACGTGCGGCAGCATGGTTATGGATATGGAGATGTTCGTCCCTATCACGAGCCGCGTCCGGCCCGTGGAGACGGCGGTGACGGCCTGGGTGTAGGCGTTGACGATTTGCAGCGCGTAGGGGAGGAAGAGCTCCCCCGCCTCGGTGAGCTGCACCCCGCCGCCCCTGGCGCGCACGAGCAGCTGCGCGCCCAGCTCGCGCTCGAGGGCCTGTATCCGCGCCGAGAGCGTCGGCTGCGTGAGGAACATGGCCTCCGCGGCCCGGCGGAAGCCGTTGTAGCGGTGTACGTTTACGAAGGAGAGTACGTTCTCTATGGTCATATTGCGCCTCCGGGAGTGATAGGATTATTTTATCACAATTCCCCCGCATACGCCAGCCCCGCGCGGCGGATGAACGCCTTTTTCTATCGCTTATGCCCATTTACTTCTTTAAAGCGCCCCGGAAACGCCGTTTTTTCAATTTGCCGGGACGCGCGGCCTCGGTTATTATCGGAGAAGGATATACCGGTTTGACCGGAAAGGAGTGTAACCATGGGAACAAACAAGCAGTACAAGGGCTATAAGGCCTACGATTACCTCGAAGCGGGGAAGGACTACATAGACTACCCCGTCTCCGCGGGCGACAGGCGCGTCGAGGAATGTCTCCTGCCGCTCAGCCCGGCCCAGGAGGCCCGCGTGGAGGCCCTCGCCGGGAGCACGGTCTTCATAGACGCGCACAGCCATCCCTTCCACTTCCCCCTCAGCATGGAGGACATGGACGACTACAACCGCCAGGGCCGCATGAAGTGCGCCTATGAGGAGCTCTCCCGCAGCTACTTCGACGGCATCTTCGACAATCTCATGGACGGCACCTGCTCCATCGTCTCCAAGAGCGGCTGGAAGTTCGAGGACGTCGTCTACGACCTGGGCATACGGCTCTGCGACCTCGCGCAGCAGGACTTCATCTTCCGCTGCGAGCGCGTGGAGGACTTCGAGCGCGCCCGCCGCGAGGGTAAAATAGCCCTCGTCCCCGTCCTCGAGGGCGCGACGCCCATAGAGAACGAGCTCGACAGGATAGACATCCTCTACGGCCTCGGCGTGCGCCAGATGGGCGTCACGTACTCGGAGGCCAATATGCTCGGCAGCGGCATCCGCGAGGCCGTTGACCGGGGCCTCTCCGCCTTCGGCCGCCAGGCCATAGAGCGCATGAACAAGGCCGGCATGGTGCTCGACGTCTCCCACTGCGGGCCCGTCACCGCCCGCGAGAGCATAGAGTGCTCCGCGAAGCCCATTATCCTCAGCCACACCGGCGCGAGGGCCCTCTGGGACAGCAAGCGCCTCTTCCCGGACGACGTGCTCAAGGCCTGCGCCGAGCGCGGCGGCGTCGTCGGCGTGGAGGCCGCGCCCCACACGACCATGACCTATAACCACCCGCTCCACAGCATGGAGAGCGTCTTCGAGCACTTCGAGTATATAAAGAACCTCGTCGGCATCGACCACGTCACCTTCGGCGTCGACAGCGTCTACGGCGACCACGTCGGCGTCCACCACCACTACGCCGCCCGACTCGCCACCAAGACCGTGCAGGGCACGGGCTTCACCGAGGTGCCCTACGTAAAGGGCATGGAGAACCCCACCGAGGCCTCGAAGAACATCCTGCGCTACCTCGTCCGCGAGGGCTATTCCGACGAGGACATAGCCAAGGTGCTCGGCGGCAACGTTATCCGCGTGCTGGGAGAGAACTGGAGGTAAGCTGATGGATATCTGGGCGACAATGACAGCCTTCGCCCTCGTTGCCTTCCTCTTCACCTTCGGCAACTGGGTTTCCAATAAGACCAAGGCCTATATGTCCTCGGTCAACGCGGCGCTTATCGTCTTCCTCATACTGATGTACACGGGCCTCATCCCCGCGAACGTGGCCGAGATAGCCGGCCTCGCCGGTATGCAGGCGACCATGGTCATACCGCTGTGCGTCGTGGACGTGGCCACGAAGATACGCCTCAGGGAGCTCGTCCCCGAATGGCGCACCGTGCTCACCGTGCTCGTCTCCATAATCGGCATCGCCGCCGTCTGCCTCACCATAGGCTACGCCCTCCTGGGCTGGGAGAGGGCCATGAGCGCCATCGCCCCGCTCGCGGGAGCGCTGCTCGCCACCACGATTGTGCAGCAGCAGGCCCTCGCCGTCGGCGACAGCGGGATTGCGGTCTACGTCATGATAGTCTTCCTCGTGCAGGTCTCCCTGGGCCTGCCCATCGCCACCATAGCGCTCAAGAAGTATTTCGCCGAGCTGCGCGCCAAGGGCCAGCTCAGGGACGTCGTCCTCCTCGAGCAGACCGCCGGGGCCGGGATAAACGCCAAGGGCGTCGAGAAGAAGCCCCTCATCCCGCCCACGCCCAAGGACTGGCAGTGCGAGTACACGATACTCTTCAAGATGGCCCTCGTCGCCGCCATCGCCTACTTCGTCGGCGAGGCCACGGCCATCCCCGGCAGCAACCCGAAGATACACATCCTCACGCCGACGCTCTGCTACATGATTTTCGGCTTCATCGCCGGCGAGATAGGCTTCATCGAGCGCGAGCCCCTCGAGAAGTCCAACAGCCGCGGCATAATACTCTGCGCCGTTATCTTCGCCAAGTGCGTGAAGATGTCGCCCTGGCTCGCCATAGCCATAGGCACAACCTGCTACCTCGGCTTCCCCTGCAGCCAGATAGTCGTCGAGGAGACCGTCCGCACCAGCGACCTCACCGAGGAGGAGAAGCGCGCCGTGAACGCCTACGTCATCCCGAAAATGATTATTGGCTATATGTCCGCCTCCATCTTCTCCCTCCTCACCGCCGGCATCACCGCCCCCCTGATATTCTAAGCCGCCGGGCTGTGCCCGGTGACAATGCGAGTCTTCGCGTCGGCAATTAAATAGCGCAAGCCGCCCGGTAACCAAACCGGGCGGCTTTGTTCTGCGTTATGGGGTACTTGTAGGGCGCACCGTCCCCGGTGCGCCATTCCGCCGCCGTTTGGGACGGCGGAGTATGGTTGCGGAAACGTGCATTCACAACCCAACCGTAGGGGTCGGCGTCCTCGACGACCCTTCCCTTGGACGGAGGAAAACGTAGGCATAACGCGGCCCGCCTTCGCGACATATCGTGTGTGACGATACGCTCGGCGGCATATGCTTCGCAACCGGCCAAGTCCAGTTGTAGGGGCGGGCGTCCTCGCCCGCCCTTGGGCCGCGGTCTGCGAAAACGTAGGTTGACGCGCCCATCGCACCTTGCCGCCATTTCTCGCCTGACGGCGAGAGGGAGGGTGAGGACACCCTCCCCTACAACGAGGCGGTGGACGTACGCTACTGCGTATGATTCGCGCAAGCCCATAGCGCCCCTTGCAAAGGGGAGCTGGCGCGAAGCGGCTGAGGGGTCGAACGTTGCCATTTGCTTCATCGCCGGCTCATCTTAATAAACAGTCACGAATGGCAGCCCGCGGGGCGCCGAGGACGCCGCCCCCTACGGTTGGGTGCGCAACGGACGTTTCAGCAACCATATATAGCCGTCCCAAGCGGTAGGGTAGCGGTGCACCGGGGACGGTGCGCCCTACGGGGGTTGCGTATCCAACCTATACGCAGGACAACCGCCCGTCCCGTTACCGGGCGGCTAACGCTATTCAATTGCCCAACGCGAAGACTCGCATTGGGTGCCGAGACACTCGGCAAACGCCTGTGCACATGTGCGAAAGTGACGAAATTGCGTCGTGCGTTAGCGCGCTAAAGTATTTCGCGCCACACAACGCAGGTAAAACCGCCGGGTACGTTACCACGCCGCCAGTTTCGCGTCCTGGTAGTAGTGGGTCAGGATTTCCTCGTAATTTGCGCCGGACTGGGCCATTACGTTGGCGCCGTACTGGCTCATGCCTACGCCGTGGCCGTAGCCGGTTACGGTGAAGAGGAAGGCGCCGCCCGTCCAGCTCAGGCTGAAGGCCGTGCTCCGAAGGGAGAAGAGCTCGCGCAGCTCCTGGCCCGTGAAGCTCTCGCCGCCAATTATGGCGCTCTCCACTCGCCCGCTCGCGTCCCGGCTTATCTCGCCGAGCCAGAAGGCCTCGTTGCCCTCGAGCTCCGCCCCGGGCCGCGCGGAGAGTATCTTTTCCGCGAATTCCGCGCCCGTGAGCTCCACCGAAGTCACGTAGTCCGGCACGTCCTCGCCGCTCTCCGGCGAGCTCACGCTCACGAGATAGGGACGCGCCGACCAGAGCTCGGCGGAGTCCTCCGTCATCCCGGCGGAGGAGGAGTGGAAGACCGCCTCTATGGCCTCGCCCTCGTAGGCGAGGTATTCCCCGTCCGTCGAGCGCACGGCGTCGAGTATTTTATTGTAGTTCGCCTCGAAGCTCCCGCCCCAGCGCTCACGCATCTCCGCCTCGCTGAGGTGCGCCTTGCAGCAGCCCGGATCGTCGCAGACGGCGGCCTCGGGATGCGCGGCCTTGGCCCCGCCCATGAGACGGATTATGTACGTCCTCGCGGCCACAGCCTGCGCCTTGAGCGCCTCGGGCTCGAAGGAGGCCGGCATCTCGCCCGCCACCACGCCCGGCAGCCATTCGGCCATCGTCGTCTCCACGGCCTCGCCGTCCGAGAGCGCGGTAAAGCTTATCCCCTCGTCCGCCCCGGCGCTCAGGCTCTCCGGCGCATCGGACGCCTCCGGCCCGCCGCCCGGCGCGAGGGCGAGCGCGATTATCATGGCGAGGGCGAGGGATATGAGCCCCAGCGCGAGCGCGCCTCTCACGGCTTGAGTCCCCCTTTTCCTGTTGACTTGAGCGCCCGCACGGTATAAAATACTATGAGTGCCCGCGCGTCGTTCGCGGACGCCGGAGCGCCCTGCGCTCTGACATATTCTATTGGGACGGGTCTAGCCTTATGCGTAAGAACGCGCTTACATTAACCTGCACCGCCTGCGTCTTCGGGGCCTTCGGGGTGTTCTGCCGCTGGATACAGGGCATGAGCGCCTTTGAGGAGAACGGCCTCTATAAGTCCGGCAATGTGTGGGGGATAATACTCATAGCCATGTACCTCGCCGCGGCGGCGTCGCTCTTCGGCTTCGCGCTGTACTTCAAGCGGCGCGAGAAGCTCGCCTCCCCGCCGGAGCTCGGCCTCGCCATCGCGGGGAACACCCGCCTCGGCCTCCCCGTCGCGGCCGTGATGGCCCTCGCCATGGCCGGCGGCAGCGTCATGCTGCTCGTGACCGCGGGAGGGGAGGAGTTCGCGAAGCTCCTGCGCCTGCTCGCCCTGCTGGGCCTCGCCTGCGCCGCGGGCTTCATGGGCATGGCGGGCTCGATGAACAAGCCCTCGCCGCGCGGCAGCGCGCTGGAGGTGGGGCTGTGCCTCGCGAGCGCCTTACCGGTCGCCTTCTGCTGCTTCTGGCTCGTCGTGAGCTACAGGCAGGACGCCGCCACGAGCGTCGTGTGGAGCTATGCGCCGGAGATACTCGCGCTCGCCGTCTCGCTCCTCGCCCTCTTCTATACGGCCGGCCACGCCTACGGCCGCCCGAGGCCCTTCGCGGCCGTCTTCCTGTGCGAATTCGGCGCCTTCTGCTGCTTCGTGACCCTGCCGGACGAGCGGCTCTTCGCGCTGCAGGTCATGTTCTTTGCCCTCGCCGTCATGCAGCTCTACTTCGGGCTGCTCATAACGCGCAACCTGCGCCCGGCGGAGGAGATAGACGAGCTCTACCCCGGCGCGCTGGTATCCGAGGGCCTCGCCGAGCCCCCCGAGCCCGAAGAGCCCGAGGAGAGCCCCCTCGAGGACATGGGCGGCGACTCCGGCGGGGAGGAGCGCTACGTCGAGGTGACGGACGACTTCCTCAGCGCGGACGTCAAGGAGGACGACGGGGAGGACGGCGGCGAGGCAAAATAAATTGCTTGACAGCCGCCTCCATAATATTATATAATTAACCTCCGCCGGGATTTATCCGGCGGGGGCTTTGCTATGCCCCGACACAGTCAACTACGGCGGGAAACCGCTTGTTGAGTAATATACCGAAAGGATGATTTGAATGGTTCGCACCTACCAGCCCAAGAAGCGTCAGCGCAAGAAAGAGCACGGCTTCCGCAAACGCATGGCCACCCGCAACGGCCGCAAGGTCCTCGCCCGCCGCCGCGCCAAGGGCCGCGCCAAGCTCTCCTACTGAGCCGAAAGCGCCATAAAGAAGGCAGCGCTTGGAGTTCTCATCCGCACTTAAAATGAACTATGATTTCCGCCGCGCCTACCGTAAGGGCAGGAGCGCGGCGGAGCCTTGCCTTGTGGTCTATGCGAGGCGGAATAATTCCGCCGCCAACCGCGTGGGCTACACCGTCTCGAACAAGCTCGGCTGCGCGGTCATACGCAACCGCGTCCGCCGCCGCCTGCGCGAGATATACAGGCTCAACGAGCGCCGCTTCCGCCCGGGCTACGATATCGTCGTCGTGGCGCGGGGCAGGAGCGTTTCCGCCGCCTACGGCCGCCTGGAGCGGGATTTCCTCCGCGCCGCGGCCGCGCTCGGCCTGCTCGTGAAGGAGGAAGGGAAGGCGGAGCCGTGAAGAAGCTCATGCTCGCCCTTATCAGGTTCTACCGGAGGAATATCTCGCCCTTAACTCCGCCGTGCTGCCGCTTTATCCCCACCTGCTCGGAATACGCGCTCGAGGCCATAGAGAAATACGGCCCGCTCAAGGGCGGCTGGCTCGCCTTCAGGAGGATAATGCGCTGCCACCCGCTCCACACCGGCGAGCACGAGTTCTATGACCCCGTGCCCTGAAACCGTGCGCTGTCGCCCGGCTCCCGGGCCGGGACAACTCACCGAGGAGCTAAGAGAAAATGCTTGATGCAATAGCAACCCCCTTTGGCTGGCTGATGATGGTCCTCTACAACCTGACCGATAACTTCGGCTGGGCCATCATTTTGTTCGGCATTATCGTCGCGCTCGTGCTGCTGCCCTTCATGGCGAAGAGCAAGAAGAGCATGATGCGCATGAGCCGGCTGCAGCCGCGCATGATGGAGCTGCAGAAGAAGCACGAGGGCAACCCCCAGAAGCTCAACGAGGAAATGGCCCGCCTCTACCGCGAGAACAAGGTCAGCCCCCTCGGCGGCTGCCTCTGGAGCATGCTCCCGCTCTTTATCATGCTCGCGCTCTACCGCGCCGTCGTGAAGCCGCTCACCATCATGATGGGCGTGCCCGACGAGATGCTCATGGAGGGCGGCGCGATATACGACCAGCTCCAGGCTCTCGGCTACCAGCTGAGCAACTACACCGCCTCCACCAACAGCTTCTACGAGCAGATTTACCAGGCCAAGTTCATAGCCGAGCACTGGAGCTCCTTCCAGGGCATCTCCGACCAGCTCGTCCAGATGAACTTCAACTTCATCGGCCTCGACCTCTCCGCCACCCCGCAGTGGAAATTCTGGGCCTTCGACTTCTCCGCCGGCACGACGCAGACGATCGGCCTCTTCATCATGCCGCTCATCTCCACCGGACTGAGCTACCTCTCCATGTTCGTGAACCGCAAGGTCCAGCCGCAGGTGGGCACGACCCAGCAGCAGCAGGCGAACGCCTCGAACATGAAGACCTTGATGATAGTCATGCCGCTGATGAGCCTCTGGATAGGCTACATCATGCCGGCCGCGATGTGCGTCTACTGGATTATAAACAGCCTCACCGGCATCATCCGCGAGACCGGGCTCACGCTCGTCTACAAAAAGCAGATGGCCAAGGAGGACGAGGAGTTCAACGCCAAGGAGCGCGCGCGCGAGGAGGAGCTCGAGCGCAAGAGGCAGGAGACGGAACGGCTGCGCGCCATGAACGCCACCACCGTCAACAAGAACACCAGCAAGAAAAAGCAGCAGGCCCAGGCCGCCCAGGCCGGAGCCGAGCGCCGCGCCGCCGCCGAGAGGGCGGAACGTGCCGCGCGCCGCGAGCGTCTGGGCGTTGCGGAGGAGGAGAAGCCCGCCTCCCAGGTCGGCAACCGCCGCTTTGCCCGCGGCAGGGCCTACGTCGAGGAGCGCTACGAGCACCCCGAGACCGCCGCAGCCGCCACCGAAGCCGCCGCTGAGGCCAGCGAGGGCGTGGACGCCATAGACCCCGATTACATCGACGAGACCGAAATTATCGGCGTCCCCACCGCCGCTGAGGATGCCCCCGAGACCGCAGACGGGGAGCAGCAGGAGAATGACAAATGAAAAAATATCTTGAGAAATCCGGCAAGACCGAGGATGAGGCCCTCGCCGCGGCTCTCAAAGAGCTGGGCCTCGAGCGCGACGACGTCTCCGTCGAGATAGTCGAGCGCGCCAAGAGCGGCTTCCTGGGCATCGGCGCCTCCCCCGCGGTTATCCGCGTGGAGTATGAGGTCCCCGACGAGCCCGAGATGAAGGCCGAGACGAAGCCCGAGCCCGTCCGCGAGGCGAAGGCCCCGAAGGCCGAGAAGGCCCCGAAGGCCGCCGAAGCCCCCGCTGAGCCCGCCGGGCCCAGGTACACTGAGGGCGTGAAGGCCGAGACCGAGAGCTTCCTGCGCGGTCTGCTCGAGCGCATGGGCGTGAAGGCCGAGATAACCATCTCCGACCGCGACAACGGCGGGCTCCTCGTCGAGCTCTCCGGCCCGGGCATGGGCGCCGTCATAGGCCGCCGCGGCGAGACGCTCGACGCCATCCAGCACCTCACGAACTACGCCGTCAACCGCGGCAGCGAGAAGCGCTGCCACATCAGCGTCGACGCCGAGAGCTACCGCGCCAAGCGCGAGGAGAGCCTCGTCCGCCTCGCCGAGAAGATGGCCGCCAAGGTCGTCAAGTACAAGCGCTCCATGGCCCTCGAGCCCATGAACTCCTACGAGCGCCACGTCATACACACCGCCCTGCAAAACTTCGAGGGCGTCTCCACCAGCTCCACGGGCACCGAGCCCAACCGCCGCGTCGTCGTCTCCTACGAGCGCCCGCAGCGCCAGCCGGATAACCGCCCGCAGAGCCGCGAGTGGAGCTGACAGGAGGTTTTCCCGTGTTTGAAACCGTAAAGAAAGTCCTCGCCGAGCAGCTCGAGGTCGACCCGGCTCTCATCACGCCGGACACCGACATCATGGACGACCTCGGCGCCGACAGCCTCGACCTCGTCGAGCTCGTCATGAGCCTCGAGGAGCGCTACGACATCGTCCTCACCGACGACAAGACCGCCAGCGTCCGCACCGTCGGCCAGGTGGTCAAGATGCTTGAAGGCATCATAAAATAAGCCTAAAGGCCGGGTTTTCCCGGCCTTTTTGCGTTATTGGAGGTATATTATGCTGGAAATACGCGAGTGCGGAAGCGCCGACGTCCCCGGCGCCGCGGCCGTGTGGAACGAGGTCGTGCGCGAGGGGCGCGCCTTCCCGCAGACGGAGGAGCTGACGGAGAGCGCCGCGCGCGGGTTCTTCGCCGCGCAGGACTTCACCGCCGCCGCCGTGGAGGACGGCCGGGTGCTGGGCATGTACATACTCCACCCCAACAACGTGGGCCGCTGCGGCCATCAGGCCAACGCCAGCTACGCCGTCGCCTCCGCCGCGCGCGGCAGGGGAGTGGGCGAGGCCCTCGTGCGCCACTCCCTCGATAAGGCCCGCGAATTGGGCTACAGGCTGCTCATCTTCAACGCCGTGGTGGAGGACAATACCCGGGCCATCGCGCTCTATGAGAAGCTCGGCTTCAAGCGGATAGGCCGCGTGCCGGGAGGGTTTGTCGGTCCCGACGGGGAGAGGGATACTGTGCTGTTTTATTATCAGCTTTAATTTAAACTTATTCCTGAGGGACGCTTTCTTTTGTCTTGCCAAAAGAAAGCGTCCCTCAGACTCCCCGCCGGGCTGTGCCCGGAGACGATGCGAGACTTCGCGTTGGGCAGGCATTCTGACTTGCCGCCCGGTGACGTTACCGAGCAGAAGACCCGCGTCAAAAAGCAGCGTCGGTAACGCATTGTCAGCGGGCACAGCCCGCC
>DVKN01000105.1 GCA_018716005.1 Candidatus Scatomorpha stercoravium | reverse complement strand
CCCGGCGACGTGGTGATAGCCATCCCGTCCAGCGGCGTGCACTCCAACGGCTTTTCGCTGGTGCGCCGCGTGTTCGACGTGGAAAACCGCGATTTGAGCATCTTTTCCGACGAACTGGGCATGCGCGTCGGCGAGGCGCTTCTGACGCCCACGCGCATCTACGTAAAGCCCATCCTCGCGCTGATGGAGAAGGTGCGCGTGCGCTCCGTCTGCCACATCACCGGCGGCGGCTTCTACGAGAACATTCCCCGCGCCCTGCCCTCGGGCCTGACGGCGCGCATCGCAAAAAAGAACGTCCAGACCCCGCCCATCTTCGGCGTACTGGCCAAGTTGGGCGGCATCCCCGAGCGCGACATGTTCAACACGTTCAACATGGGCGTGGGCATGTGCGCCATCGTGCCGCAAGCGGAGGCCGACGAGGCCGTGCGCGCGCTGCGCGCGGCGGGCGAGAACGCCTACATCCTCGGCGAAGTCGTTCCCGGCGACGAAGGGGTGGAACTGGCATGAGCGTAAGGACGGCGGTGCTCGTCTCCGGCGGCGGCACGAATTTGCAGGCCCTCATAGACGCGGCCGCGCGCGGCGAAATGCCGCACGCCGACCTCGCCCTCGTCGTGTCGAACAGCGCCGGGGCCTATGCCCTCGAGCGGGCGAAAAGGGCCGGAATCCGCGCGGAATACCTCGAAAAGGCCGGCTTTGAGGAGCGGCTTGAAGCCCTCCTAGAGGCCGAGGGCATAGGCATGATCGTCCTCGCGGGCTTCCTGCGCATACTCAGCGAGGGCTTCACGCGCCGCTGGGCGGGGCGGATTATAAACATCCACCCGAGCCTCATCCCGTCCTTCTGCGGCGCGGGTTACTACGGCCTGCGCGTCCACGAGGCCGCGCTCGCGCGCGGCGTCAAGGTCACCGGAGCGACCGTACACTTCGTAAACGAGATACCCGACGGCGGCGAGATAATCGCCCAGCGCGCGGTGGAGGTCCTGCCCGGCGACACGCCGGAGGCGCTGCAAAGGCGCGTCATGGAGCAGGCGGAGTGGATAATCCTCCCGCAGGCGGCCGAAAAGGTTGCCGAAATGCTGGAAAGGAGCTAAATCATGACCGATTTGTTCAAATATCTCAGCGAGCGCCCCTATCCGGGACGCGGCATAATGCTCGGCGCGACCCCCTCGGGTAAGAGCGTCTGCGCCTACTTTATCATGGGCCGCAGCGAGAACAGCCGCAACCGCGTCTTTGAGAAGACCGCCGACGGCATCCGCACCCGCGCCTGGGACGAGAGTAAAATGACCGACCCCAGCCTCATCATCTACCACCCCGTCCGCCGCGTGGGCCGCGGCACGGTCGTCACGAACGGCGACCAGACGGACACCGTACGCGACCATATCCTCGCGGGACAGACCTTCGCCGCCGCGCTGCGCACGCGCGAATTCGAGCCCGACGGCCCCAACTGGACGCCGCGAATCTCCGGCCTCCTGAGCCCCGACGGGAGCTTCAAGCTCTCCATACTCAAGGCCGGGAGCGAGTCCGGCGCGCCCTGCCTGCGGTACTTCTACGAGTACGAGGCCGCGCAGCCCGGCGCGGGCCGCTTCATCAGCACCTACGAGGGCTTCGGCTCGCCGCTGCCGAGCTTCCATGGGGAGCCGGTCGAGGTCGGGGTGCCGGAGCTCGACGCCGCCGCGCTCGCCGGAAGGCTCTGGGCGGCGCTCAACGAGGACAATAAGGTCTCCCTCTACGTCTCAGCCGGCGGCGAGGAGGTTATAATCAACAAGTGGGAGGAGAGCAAATGAAGGAGATAGAGCTCAAATACGGCTGCAACCCGAACCAGAAGCCCGCGCGCATCTATATGGCGGACGGCGGCGAGCTGCCCGTCGAGGTCGTGAACGGCCGCCCAGGCTACATCAACTTCATGGACGCGCTCAACTCCTGGCAGCTGGTGCGCGCGCTCTCCCGCGCGACGGGCAAGGCGGCCGCCGCGAGCTTCAAGCACGTCTCGCCCGCCGGCGCGGCCATCGCGAGGCCGCTTTCCGACGAGGACCGCCTCGCCTTCTTCGCCGAGGGCGAGCTCTCGCCGGTCGCCTCCGCCTACGCCCGCGCCCGCGGCGCGGACAGGCTCTGCTCCTACGGCGACTGGGCCGCGATGAGCGAGGTCTGCGACGAGACGGCGGCGAGGCTGCTCCTGCCCGAGGTGTCCGACGGCGTAATCGCCCCCGGCTACACGCCCGAGGCGCTGGAGATTCTGCGCCAAAAGCGCAGGGGGAACTACAACGTCGTGCGCATAGACCCGGACTACGAGCCGCAGAGCATCGAGCGGCGCGACATCTTCGGCATACGCTTCGAGCAGGGCTACAACGCGCTGCCCATTACCCGCGACTGCCTCGGGAACATCGTCACCGAGAATAAGGAGCTCGGCGAGGACGCGGTGAATGACCTGCTGCTCGCGCTCATAACGCTCAAGTACACGCAGTCGAACTCGGTCTGCTACACTCAGGACGGCCAGACGATAGGCGTCGGCGCGGGCCAGCAGAGCCGCATACACTGCACCCGCCTCGCCGGCGACAAGGCTGACCTCTGGCACCTGCGCCGCCATCCGAAGGTGCTCGGGCTGAAGTTCGACCCGGCCCTCAAGAGGGCGGAGCGGGATAACGAGATCGACCGCTTCATCCGCGAGGAGCTGACGGAGAACGAAAAGCGCGACTTCCTCGCCAAATTCACCGGCGTATCCCTGGGCAGCGACGCCTTCTTCCCCTTCGGCGACAACATCGAGCGCGCCGCGCAGAGCGGCGTCAAATACGTCGCCCAGCCCGGCGGCAGCATCCGCGACGACAACGTCATAGAGACGGCGGACAAGTACGGCATGGTGATGTGCTTCACCGGCATACGCCTGTTCCACCATTAAAAATTTTCCGGAGGCGCTTTCTTTTGTCTTGCCAAAAGAAAGCGTCCCCGGACCCCCGAAAGGAAAAGCGCTTGGGTGGTTGTCCGGGGGCGCACAGCGCTTGCTTTATAGATTGGCTTTACGCAATGAGCGGCGCCGGTATCCCTGGATTTATTACGCCGCCGCAGCCCTTCCGTGCATTGGCTTCGCCGGCACTGCCTGTCCGGAAATTCGGGCCTGTAAATTTCAGACCGTAAGCGCCGGCGAAGCCAATGCGCGTTTCAGTGGCTGGAACGTATGGAGATAAGGGATGCGCGGCCCGCGATACACTTAAAGCCGATTCATAACGAGAGCGCTGTGCGCCGCAAGATGAGCTCCAAGGCGCTTTTCTCTTTGGAGTCTGAGGGGTTTCTTTTTGGCGCTCCAAAAAGAAATCTCTCGGAAAGGGTATTAGGAGACTGAAAAGGAATCCTCCTGAAAGGAGCAACGATATGAAACTACTCGTCATTGGTTCCGGCGGGCGGGAGCACGCGATTGTGCGCGCGCTTAAGAAGAGCCCGCGCGCTGCCGAGATACACGTCCTGCCCGGCAACGGCGGCATCGGGTACGACGCCGTCTGCGCGCCCGTCGCCGCCACCGATATCGAAGGCGTCGTCGCCTACGCGCGCGAGCATGAGATAGATTACGCCGTCGTGACGCCCGACGACCCCCTCTGCCTCGGCATGGTAGACGCGCTCGACGAGGCCGGCATACCCGCCTTCGGCCCTTTTAGGCGCGCCGCCGAGATAGAGGGCAGCAAGGTCTTCGCGAAGGGCCTCATGAAGAAGTACGGCATCCCCACCGCCGCCTACGAGGTCTTCGACGACGTGGACGCCGCGCTCGAATACGTGGAGAGCTGCCCGATACCCGTCGTGGTCAAGGCCGACGGCCTCGCGCTCGGCAAGGGCGTCGTCGTCGCCATGACGAGGGAGGAGGCCGTCGGGGCCGTGAAGAGCGCCATGGTCGACCGCGCCTTCGGCGAGAGCGGCGCGCGGCTCGTCATCGAGGAGTACCTCGAGGGCCCCGAGATGAGCGTCCTCGCCTTCACCGACGGGAACACCCTCGTGCCCATGGTCAGCAGCATGGACCACAAGCGCGCGCTCGACGGCGACAAGGGCCTCAACACCGGCGGCATGGGCGCTGTCGCCCCCAACCCCTATTACACGCCCGAGGTGGCCGCGGAGTGCATGGAGAAAATATTCATGCCCACCGTGCGCGCCATGAACGCCGAGGGCCGCACCTTCCGCGGCTGCCTCTACTTCGGGCTCATGCTGACGAAGGACGGGCCGAAGGTCATAGAGTACAACTGCCGCTTCGGCGACCCGGAGACTCAGGCCGTGCTCCCGCTGCTGGAGACCGACCTGCTCACCATTATGGAGGCCGTCACCGCCGGGCGCCTCGCCGAGGTGGAGGTTAAGTGGTCGGATAAGCACAGCTGCTGCCTCGTCCTCGCGAGCGGCGGCTATCCGAAGAGCTATAAGAAGGGCTGCGCGATAAGCGGCCTCACGGACGGCCAGCTGCCCGGCGGCGGGGCCGAGGTCTTCCACGCCGGCACGAAGAAGCTCGCGGATGGCACGCTCGTCACGAACGGCGGGCGCGTCCTGGGCCTCTCGGTCACGGCGGATACGCTGCGCGGGGCGAT
>DVKN01000104.1 GCA_018716005.1 Candidatus Scatomorpha stercoravium | reverse complement strand
AGGGGGAGAACCATGAACGAGATTAAGGATATCGCCCTCGCCCCGGACGGCGAGGTAAAAATCAACTGGGTGCGGCGCAATATGCCCGTCCTGCGCGGCATAGAGGCCGATTTCGCGCGCGAGAAGCCCTTCGCGGGCATGAAGATTGCGCTCTCCGTCCACCTGGAGGCCAAGACGGCCTACCTCTGCCGCGTGCTCGCGGCGGGCGGCGCGGAGATGTACGTCACAGGCTCCAACCCGCTCTCCACGCAGGACGACGTCGCCGCGGCCCTCGCCGCCGGCGGCATCGAGGTACACGCCGTCTACGGCGCGAGCGAGGAGGAGTACTTCGGCCACATCAGGAACGTCCTGCGCCACGGCCCCAACATTATAATAGACGACGGCGGCGACCTCCTGGAGACCATGCGAACCGATTTCCCGGAGCTCTGCAAGGACGTCATAGGCGGCTGCGAGGAGACGACGAGCGGCATACACCGCATACGCAAGCTCTTCAAGGCCGGCGAGCTGCCCTTCACCATGATTGAGGTCAACGACGCCGACTGCAAGCACCTCTTCGACAACCGCTACGGCACGGGCCAGAGCGTCTGGGACGCCATTATGCGCACGACGAACCTCGTCGTCGCCGGCAAATACGTCGTCGTGAACGGCTACGGCTGGTGCGGCAAGGGCGTCGCCATGCGCGCAAACGGCCTCGGCGCGAAGGTTATTGTCACCGAGACCGACCCCGTGCGCGCCATTGAGGCCGTCATGGACGGCTACGAGGTCATGCCAATGCGCGCCGCGGCGAAGACAGGCGAGATATTCTGCTCCGTCACCGGCTGCCGCGACGTCATAGGCGCGGAGCACTTCCCGCTCATGCGCGACGGGGCCATACTCTCGAACGCGGGGCACTTCAACGTCGAGATAGACATGGACGCGCTCAACGCCATGGCCGTGCGCAAATACACGGCGCGGCACAATATCACCGCCTACGTCATGCCCGACGGCCGCGAGCTCTTCGTCCTCGGCGAGGGCAGGCTCGTGAACCTCGCCTGCGGCGACGGCCACCCGGCGGAAATTATGGACATGAGCTTCGCCATCCAGGCCCTGAGCGCCGAGTACCTCGCCAAGCACGCGGGAGAGCTCGGTCGCGAGCCCATGCGCGTCCCGCGCGAGATAGACGACGCCGTCGCGAGAAGGAAGCTCAGGAGCCTCGGCGTGGAGATAGACGCGCTGAGCCCCGAGCAGAAGGACTACCTCGGAATCTGATACATCGCGGGGCGCGAGCCCCGAAGGAGGGCGGTGAACGTGATTGGAAGAGCGTAATTACGAGCAGCGCCGCGAGCGCCTGCTGCAGCTGCTCGACGGCCGCAAGCTGAAGGCCCTCCAGAACGAGCTGGAGGACATGAACGAGTTCGACATCGCCTCGTTCCTCACGGAGCTGGGCGAGGAGGACCCGCACCGTATGGCGATGGTCTTCCGCCTCCTGAGCAAGGGCCAGGGCGCGGAGGTCTTCGCGGAGCTCGACGCCCCGGAGCAGCAGGAGATAATCGGCTCCATCACCGACAAGGAGCTCGGCGAGATAGTCGACGATATGTACGTCGACGACGCCGTGGACATGATGGAGGAGCTGCCCGCCAACATAGTCAAGCGAGTCATGCGCACCGCCACGCCGGAGACGCGCGCGCTCATAAACCAGTACCTCAAATACCCGGACAACTCCGCCGGCAGTATAATGACGGCCGAGTTCATCGACCTCAAGAAGTACATGAACGTGCGCGAGAGCATCGCGCGCATACGCCGCGTGGGCGAGGACAAGGAGACCATCTACGTCTGCTATGTCACGAACGCCCACCGCCGGCTCGAGGGCGTGGTCACGGTCAAGGACCTGCTGCTGCACGACGACGAGGCCGCCATAGAGGACATCATGGACCGCAACGTCATCTTCGTGCGCACGACGGACGACCGCAGCGAGGCCGCCGAGCGCATCTCGGACTACGACCTGCTGGCCATACCCGTCGTGGACAGGGAGGACCGCCTCGTCGGCATAGTCACGGTCGACGACGTCATAGACGTCCTCGAGGAGGAGACGACGGAGGACTTCGACCTCATGAGCGGCGTCTCGCCCTCGGACACGCCGTACTCCCGCGCGGGCGTGCTCGAGCTCTGGAAGCGGCGCATACCCTGGCTGATGTTCCTCATGCTCTCCGCGACCTTCACGAGCATGATTATAACCCGCTTTGAGGACGCGCTGGCCAAGACCGCCGTGCTCACCGGCTTCATCCCCATGCTCATGGGCACGGGCGGCAACTCCGGCTCGCAGAGCTCGACCGCCGTCATACGAAGCCTCTCGATAGGCGACACGGAGCCGGGCGACATCCTGCGCGTCGTCTGGAAGGAGATACGCGTGGCCGTGCTCTGCGGCCTCGCGCTGGCCGTGGTCAACTTCTTCAAGATGATGCTCATAGACCGCTTCCTGCTCGGCAACGACGGCGTCACCGCCCTGGTGGCCCTGACCGTCAGCGTGACGCTGGTCTTTGTCGTCATCTTCGCCAAGGCCGTCGGCTGCACCCTGCCCATGGCCGCGGAGAAGATTGGCATAGACCCCGCCGTCATGGCAAGCCCGCTCATAAGCACGATAACCGACGCGGTGAGCCTGCTCATATACTTCGCGCTCGCCACCGTGATGCTGCACATATAGCGGCCGTATATTTGACTCAGGCGCCCCGGCGCGTTCGCGCCGGGGCCCTATGCTGAAAGAGGTGTGTTAAATTGGACATGGCGTCGGTGCTCACTCAGATGGGCATCCTTGTTTTCATAATGGCCGTCGGCTTCCTCTGCACGAAGATAGGCGTGACCGGCCCGGAGTTCACGCGCTCCGGCTCCAAGGTCGTGCTCAACGTGCTGCTGGTCTTCACGATACTCGACAGCGTCACCAGCGCGGAGATTGAGCTCTCGCTTGCGGACGTGGGCGTGGACATCCTCGTCTTCTTCGTCATGGTCTTCATCTGCTCGCTCCTGGGCTGGCTGGGCGCGAAGCTGATGCACGCGAAGGGCGACCGCGCCGGCATCGCAATCTTCTCCGTGGCCTTCACGAACACGGTCTTCGTCGGCTTCCCCATAATCGAGAGCGTCTACGGCGCGGAGGGCATCCTGATTGCCACGCTCTCCAACGTGCCCTTCAACCTGCTGGTGTACACGCTCGGCGTCGTCATGCTCAACGGCAGCGCCAAGGGGATGAGCGTCAAAAACGCCATATCCGCGCCCCTCGTCGCCACCGTTGCGGCCGTCGCCTGGTTTTTGACCGGCTGGAAGCTGCCCGACGCCGTCGTCAAATGCTTCGACATCATCGGCGGCGGCACCGTGCCCATGAGCATGCTGGTCGTGGGCGCGAGCCTCGGCTCCATCTCCGTCCGGGAGGCGCTCAGCGACTGGCGCGTCTACGTCGTGAGCCTCCTGAGGCTCATCGCCGCGCCACTGCTCACCTGGCTCGTGCTCGGCCTCTTCGTGCGCGACGGGCTGCTCATGGGCGTGTCTGTCATCCTCGCCGCCTGCCCGACCGCCATGATAGCCACCGCCCTTGCCATACGCGCGGGGAAGGACGAGGCCTACGCCAGCCAGTGCGTCTTTGTCAGCACCGTGCTGAGCGCGGTCACCATGCCGCTCATGATATGGCTGCTGCTTTGAGGGAGGATTCACATGAATTCTGAGGAGATAAGCGCAATACTCGCTTCGCAGCGGAAGCTCTTCGCCTCCGGCGCGACGCTGGATTATGAGCGGCGCGCCTCGGCGCTCGACGCGCTGTACGCCGCCGTGCGCCGGAACGAGGCGCGGATAGCCGGGGCGCTCCGCGCCGACCTCGGCAAGAGCGCGGAGGAGGCCTACCTCTGCGAGACGGGCCTGCTGCTCTCGGAGATAGCCCATCTCCGGCGGCATCTGCGCGGCTATATGCGCCCGAAACGGACGCTGACGGGCCTCACGCAGTTCCCGGGCCTGGGCGAGCTCCGGTACGTGCCCTACGGCGCGGCGCTCATAATGAGCCCCTGGAATTACCCGCTGCTCCTCTCGCTCGAGCCGCTGGCGGCGGCGCTGGCCGCGGGGAACACCGCCGTCGTGAAGCCGAGCGCGTATTCGCCCGCGACGGGCGAGCTCGTCGCGAAGCTGCTCGGCGAGACCTTCCCGAGCGAGTACGCCGCCGCGGTCACGGGCGGCCGCGAGGAGAACCGGGCGCTCCTGGAGCAGAAATGGGACAAGATTTTCTTCACCGGCGGCGCGAAGGTCGGCCGCGAGGTGCTGCGCGCCGCGGCGGACAATCTCACGAGCGTCACGCTCGAGCTCGGCGGGAAGAGCCCCGTCATAGTCGACGCGAGCGCCGACGTCCGCCTCGCCGCCCGGCGGATAGTGCAGGGCAAGTTTTTAAACTGCGGCCAGACCTGCGTCGCGCCGGACTACATCCTCTGCGACGGGCGCGTCCACGACGCGCTGCTCGACGCGCTCAGGGCGGAAATCGCTCGGCAGTACCCCGACGCGCTGCGCGACGCGAGCTACGGCCGCATCGTGAACCGGAGGCATTTTGAGCGCCTGCTCGCCCTCATGGACCGCGAAAAGACGGTCTGCGGCGGCGGGTACGACGCCGAGTCGCTGAAGATAGAGCCCACGCTGCTCGACGGCGTGAGCGAAACGGACGCGGTTATGGGCGAGGAAATCTTCGGGCCGCTGCTGCCCGTGCTGAGCTTCGGCGCGCTCGCCGAGGCGATAGCCTTCGTCGAGGCGAGGCCGCGCCCGCTCGCGCTCTACCTCTTCACGCGCGACGCTCGCGCCGAACGCGAGGTGCTCAGGCGCTGCCGCTTCGGCGGCGGCTGCGTCAACGACACGATTATGCACCTGCCCACCCCGGCCCTCCCCTTCGGCGGCATGGCCGAAAGCGGCATGGGCGCATATCACGGCCGCTGGAGCTTCGAGGAGTTCTCCCACCGCGAGGGCATCCTCCGCCGCTTCCCCGGTGAACCGCCCCTGCGGTACAGGCCGCTGACCAAGGCCAAAATGGCCGTGATAAAGCGCACAATGAAATAAGCGCCCAACGCGCCTCGCGCCGGATTACGGACGACGCCGGCTGTGCGCCGAAACTTTACCAATACGCCGTAGGGGCGGGCTTCCACGCCCGCCCGGCCTAGGTCAATGGAAAACTTGGGTTCGCCCGCACAAAATGGTGCGCGGGCTGTGCCCTTACGATGTATGCCGCAACGTAAAGTAAACAAACCGCCCGTAAGGGGCGGCGTCCCCGACGCCCCGCGGTTGCGGGATTGCCGGGGTGGGGTGGGTGCGGATGTCCGGCGTGGCCGATAGCGCCAGCGTTTCCCACGGTGCGCCCGCCTCCGTCCACCGCCCC
>DVKN01000103.1 GCA_018716005.1 Candidatus Scatomorpha stercoravium | reverse complement strand
GCTCTTCGCGTCCACGGACATGGGCCGCGAGCTCGCCGTGCGCATCGCAAGGCGTCTGGGCTCCGGCTTCGTCGCCGACGCCGAGGGCTTTGAAGCGGACGGCAGCGGCGGCATCGTTTGGAGCAAAAGCGTCTTCGGCGGCGAGACCCGGCTGCAGTGCCGCTGCGACGGGGAGGTGCAGATAGCCGCGATAAGGCAGAACACCTTCAAGAAGGCCGCCGCGGGCGGCGCGGACGCCGGTGTGGAGCACATAAGCTGCGCGGCGGGGCGGGATTCTGCCGCCGAGCTCCTGGACGTCATAATGGACGCCGCGGGCGAGATGCCCGGCCTTGACGGCGCGGAGATAGTAGTGGCCGGCGGCATGGGCGCAGGCGGGGAAGAGGGCTTTAAGCTCCTTGCGGAGCTCGCCGGCCTGCTCGGCGGCACCGTGGGGGCGTCGCGCGCGGCCACGGACGAGGGCTGGATATCCACGTCCCAGCTCGTGGGGCAGACCGGGAAGATAATCGCGCCCAAGCTGTATATAGCCTGCGGGATTTCCGGCGCTTTGCAGCACGTGTGCGGCATGTCGGGCTCCGACGTTATCGTCGCCATAAACAAGGACGCCGGCGCGCCCATATTCAAGGTCGCGGATTACGGCGTAGTCGGGGATATGCACAAGATAATCCCGGCGCTCATTGCGGAGATAAAGAAAGCCCGCGCCTGAGCAGCGCGGCGAAATAAAAAAGGGAGGATAAACATGGAGTTCCAGAACGTAAAGTTTGAGAAGCGCGAAGGCGTCGCCTGGATTACGCTCAACAGGCCCGAGAAGCGCAACCCCATCAACATCGACACGCACCGGGAGCTGCGCGAGTGCTTCGACCTCGTCGACTACGACGACGAGATACGCTGCGCCGTCATCCGCGGAGCGGGCGGCAATTTCAGCGCCGGCGGCGACCTCAACGCGATGAAGCAGCGCATAGATAACGGCGTGCGCGGCACGAGGAAGGTCTGCCGCGTCGGCGCGGAGACAAACCTGCGCCTGCTCAACGTGAAGAAGCCCGTCATCGCCTGGGTCGAGGGCGCCATTACCGGCGCGGGCATCGCGCTCGCGCTCTCCTGCGACTTCCAGATTGTCTCCGAGACGAGCAAGTGCGCCTTTTCCTTCGTCAACATAGGCTTCGTGCCCGACTCCGGCGCGGCCATGCTCGTCACACGGGCTGTGGGCACCACGAGGGCCAAGGACCTCTTCATGTCCGGCCGCTTCTTCTCCGGGCGCGAGGCTGCGGATTGGGGCATGTTCACCGAGGCCGTCCCCGCGGACGAGCTCGAGGAACGCGTTATGAAATACGTCAGAAAGTACAGCTCCGGCCCCGCCGTTTCCTATGCCGGCATCAAAACCATGCTGAACCGAGCCCAGTTCACCGAGTGGGCCGACCTCATGCAGGCGGAGATAGACGCGCAGGGCGAGTGCGAGCTCACGGAAGATTACGCCGAGGCCGTCACCGCTTTCCTCGAGAAGAGAAAGCCCCAGTTCAAGGGAAGGTAATGTGGTTGTATGGCAAAAAAAGCCGTAACAAATCGCGGCTGGCTCATTGACGTCGCCGTATTTGCGGGACTCTATGTCCTTTTCGCGCTGATTCTCCCGGCCCCTGCGCCGATGACGCGCGGCGGTATGACCGTGGTCGGCATACTCTGCGGCACGGTCTACCTCTGGATAAAGGTCGACATAGGCTGGCCCAGCATGCTTTTCCTCGGCCTTATCGGCCTGAGCGGGGTCACGAGCCCCTCGGCGCTCTTCCAGCAGACCTGGGGCAACACAATGGTGCCCTTCCTGATAAGCGCCTTCATGCTCAACCTCGTTATGGCCGACACCGGCCTCACGCGGCGCTTCGCCATGTTCTTCATAACGCGGAAGATGAACCGAGGGAAGCCCTGGCGGCTCCTGACCATGTTCTTCCTCGCCGTCATGCTCATGGGCCTCGTGTCGACGAGCTCGGCCATCACGGTGATGTTCATGGCCATAGCCGAGGAGATATTCAAGATGACCGGCTACAAGAAGGGCGAGCGCCTCCCCGAGGCCATGATGGTGGGCATATTCTGGGTTGCCCAGGGCGCTATGGCCTTTACGCCCATTTCGCACGTGCTCATACCGATGGTGTTCGAGTACCTGCTCGCGGATTTCGGCGTCACGGTCACCTACAGCCGGTACACCCTCGGCTTCATAGGCTGCGGGGCGGCGTTCTTCATAGGCTGGATTCTGCTGCTGCGCTTCGTGATAAAGCCGGACGTCGGCAAGCTCGCCGGCCTGGACATAGAGGAGCTGAAGGCCACCGTGAAGCCCTGGACGCGGCAGGAGAAGACCATACTCGTCGTCTACCTCGCCGTCATCTGCCTGTGGTGCTTCCCCGACCTTATCGGCCTTATCCCCGGGCTCGAGGGCTTGGCGTCCTGGATGTCTTCCCTGGGCAGCGCGGTTCCCCCGATGGTCGCCTGCGGCGTGCTCTGCTTCATCCACTTCGACGGCAAGCCGATGATGGACTTCAAGGACTGCTGCCGGCGCATCCCCTGGAACAGCGTCTTCATGATGGCCTCCGTAATGGGCATGGCGTATATCTTCGGCCTCGAGAGCTGCGGCATCACGGCCTGGATAACCTCGGCCATAGAGCCTGTAATCGGCGGGCTCAGCCCGGTTGTGTTCACGCTCGTCGTCTGCGCCTTTGTGGTCATCGCCACGGACTTCATAAGCAACACCCTCATCGCCTCGATGTACGCGATAATCATACCGATAGCCCTGACGATAGAGGGCTGCAACCCCATCGTCGTCGGCCTGCTTATCGCCGCCGGCTGTAACAGCTCCTTTTCCTTCCCGAGCGGCTGCCCGGCCGCGAGCATGGCGACAGGCGGCGGATGGACCCGCGTCGGCTTCCAGTTCAAGTACGGTATGCTGCTGGATTTCTGGATAATAGCGATGTATATGCTCACCGCCTATCCGATATTGCAGATATTGTTCCCGTACTGACGCGGCCGCGCAGAGAAAGGATGGTTTTATGGATCCTGCCGTATCCGCGCTTCTCGTACTCCTCGTCTGCGTAGTCCTCTTTATTACCAACTGGATCCACGCAAGCATGACGGCCGTGCTCGGCTGTATGCTCATGTACTTTGTCGGCGCCTGCGATTTTGCCGGAGTGTTTGCCGGCTTCGCCGACAACATCGTCGTCCTCGTGGTCGGCTCCATGATAGTCGGCGTCGCCATGTTTGACACGGGCACGGCCAGGGTGATAGCAAAACAGTGCATCCGCCTCTCCGGAGGCAGCGAGCGGAGGTTCATACTCTTCGCCGGCGTCGTTTCCGGCATACTCTCCGCCTTCATCGCGAACACGGCCGTCGTGGCATGCTTCCTGCCCATTATTGACAGCGTCGCCAGGAGCTCGAGGATGAGCCGCCGCAATATGACCATGGCCATAACCTTCGGGGCCATGTACGGCGGGTCGCTCACGCTCGTCGGCTCCACGCCGCAGCTCACGGCGAACGGCATCCTGGAGCCCATGGTGGGCTACGGCGTGCAGATGTACGACTACCTCGGGCCGGGCCTGTGCGTCTTCGTCTGCTACGTGATTTACACGCAGCTGGTGGGGTATCCGCTCGGCATGAAAATCTGGGGCGGACGCCCCGAGGTCGACAGCCTCGGCGGCGAGGACCCCGACGCCGTGCTCAACGCCGCGGTGGACAAGAGGAAGGTCGTGCTGATGCTCTGCATCTTCGGCGCAATGATAATCTCCTACTCCTTCCAGGTGATTCCCACCGCCCTTACCGCAGCCGTGGCCGGGCTGCTCTGCATAGTGCTGCGGCTCACGGACGAGGAGAGCGCTTTCCGCGGCATCTCCTGGGGCCCGGTTTTTATGCTGGCCGGCACGCTCGGCATAGCCACGGGCCTCACCGAGTCCGGCGCGGCCGAGCTGATGGCCGACGCGGTGTTCAGCCTGATGGGCGGCGGCGTACCGCCGATGCTCATGTTCGCGGTGTTCGTGCTGCTCTCCACGGTGATAAGCAACTTCGCCGCCAACTCGACGACGGTAATCATCCTCCTGCCGATGGCCATAGGCAGCTGCCTGAGCTACGGCTGGAACCCGCTGACCTTCACCATAGGCATAACCATGGCGGCAAACCTTGCCTGCTGCACGCCGATAGCCCATCCGCAGGTGACGATGACCCTCGTGGCGGGGTACAGGTTCTCCGACTACGTGAAGTACAACGGTATAATGGCCGTCATCGCCAACGCGGTCATAATCCTGACAACGCCGCTCTTTTTCCCGTTTGTCTAAGTTTTCAACATAATTATTCTTTGAAGGAGGTAAAACATGAAGACTTACTACCACATGCTCACCGACGAGCAGAGAGAGATCCAGCAGATGGTCCGCCAGTTTGCCGACGAGAAGATAATCCCCACGGCAAAGCAGTGCGACATAGACGGGACCTTCCCGCACGAGCTCTATAAGGAGGCCTTTGAGATGGGCCTCACCACCTACACCATCCCCGAGAAGTACGGCGGGGCCGGCGGCGATATCTTCACCTACTCGCTCATCAAAGAGGAGCTCGCGCGCGGCGACGCAGGCTTCTCCGGCACGGTGGCCGGCGCTTACATGGGCGTTGTCCCCATAAAGGTCGCGGGCAATGAGTATCACTGGAAGCTCGTCGCGGACGTGCTCTGCCAGGGCGGCGTGATGTCCTTCACGCTCACCGAGGCCAACGCCGGCTCCGATTCCGCCGCGATACGCACCCAGTACGTGGTGGACGGCGACAGCGTAATTATCAACGGCCGCAAGAGCTTCATCTCCAACGGCGCGGTGTCCGACCTCTACCTGCTCTTCGCCACCAAGGACCCCGAGCTGCGCGGCAAGGGCATCTCCTGCTTCATCGTCCCCCGCAGCGCGCCCGGCATCAGCATCGGCAAGCACGAGGACAAGATGGGCTACCGCACCTCCTGCACGAACGATGTCGTCTTCGAGGACGTGCGCATCCCGCTCAAGAACATGATAGGCGAGGAGGGCCAGGGCATGGATATCGTCAAGCGCTCCCTCGGCTACACCCGCCCCACCTCGGGCGCCGGCGCGGTAGGCAACGCGCAGTACGCGTATGAATGCGCCGTCGAGTACTCCAAGGTCCGCGAGACCTTCGGCAAGCCCATCTGCAAGAACCAGGGCATCAGCTTCATGATAGCCGATATGTACACCAAGCTCGAGGCCGCGCGCCAGATGGTCTGGCACGCCTGCAAGTGCGCCGACGCCGGCATCACCGACACCCGCCTCGCCTCCGCGGCGAAGGTCTTCGCGTCCGACATCGGCATGCAGGTCTGCACCGACGCCGTGCAGATACTCGGCGGCAACGGCTACAGCCGCGAGTACCCCGTCGAGAAGCGCTTCCGCGACGCCAAGATATATCAGATTTTTGAAGGCACCAACCAGATCCAGCGCAAGATTATCGCCGGCGACATCCTGCACAGCTGACGGCGCGGGCGCAAACGATTGGAGGAACCATGAAAAAAGTATTTGAGGGAATCAAGGTCGTAGACTTCACCAACAACGTGGCCGGCCCCTGCGCCACCGCCATGCTGGCCGACATGGGCGCCGAGGTCATCAAGATAGAGCGCCCCGTCGCCGGCGACGATTCGCGCGGCATAGCGCCCAGGCTCGAGGGGCAGAGTCTCCAGTTCAACTGGTTCAACCGCGGCAAGAAGTCCATAGAGCTTTCGCTGAAGGATGAGGAGGCCCAGCAGCTCCTGCTGAGGATGATCGCCGACGCGGATATCGTCGTCGAGAGCTTCAAGCCCGGCCAGATGAAGAAGTTCGGCCTCGACTATGAGAGCGCGGTAAAGGTAAATCCCGAGATAATCTACTGCTCCGTCTCCGCCTGTGGCCAGACCGGCGCTTATGCAAAGCGCCCGGGCTTCGACGTTATCGCGCAGGGCATGAGCGGCTTCATGGATATGCAGGGCGACCCGGACGGCCCCCCGGTCAAGAGCGGCACCGCCATCGGCGACTACGTCGGCGTGCTCAACGCCTACGGCGGCATTGTCACGGCCCTCTATCACAAAAAGCTCACCGGCGAGGGCCAGCACATCGACATCTCCCTGCTCGACGGCCTCGTCAGCGTAATGTCCCCGATGGAGAACGCCGCGACCCTCGACGCGCACCCCACCCGCTCCGGACGCCACCACGGTACCATGGCCCCCTACGGCATCTACCGCGGCACGAACGGCCAGAGCGTCATAATAGCGGCGTATACCGGGAATATGTGGAGCAAGTTCTGCAACAGCATGGGCAAGCCCGAGCTCATAGACGACCCGCGCTTTTCCGATAACGTCAAGCGCTGCCAGAACATAAAGGAGCTCGAGACGGTCGTCGAGGAGTGGCTCGCCGGCTTCGAGAAGATTGAGGACGCCATCGCCATCATGGAATCCGCCGGCGCCGCCTGCTGCAAGATACGCTCGCTCAACGAGGTCGCCCACGACGAGGTCCTCTGGGAGCGCGGCTCGCTCGCCGAGCTTCCGCTGCCGCCGAGCTATAAGGAGCACAGGACGATAAAGGGCCGCGGCCCTTGGATAAAGTACTCCAAGACCCCCGCCGAGATGCTCCGCGCCCCCGACCTGGGCGAGCACAACTACGACATCCTCGGCAAGTACGGCTGGGACAAGGCCAAGGTCGACGAGAAGGAGG
>DVKN01000102.1 GCA_018716005.1 Candidatus Scatomorpha stercoravium | reverse complement strand
GGAGCCTACGATGCCGCTAATGGCAACGTTCGACCCCTCAGGCGCTGCGCGCCAGCTCCCCTTCCGAAGGGGCGCTATGAGTGACGCACAGCGTATCGTACGTTACAGAAGGGAATGTGCCCTTCCTCACTTGTACGCTGTAAACGTTGCGGAAACGTACATATACATACAGGTTTCCAAACACTCTCCCACTATTCCGCAACGTGCGTTCACCACCCAACCGTAGGGGGCGGCGTCCCCGACGCCCCTTGGGTTGCCATATAATATGGCGTTATATGGGTGGGGAAAGGTTGGTGAAGAGGTAGAAGATTGGTAGGTAAGAGTATATTACCCAACCTTTCCTCACCACTTACCGGAAACCCTCCTCACCCGTTGTAGGGGAGGGTGTCCTCACCCTCCCTCTCGCCGTGAGGCGAGAAATGGCGGTGAGGATGGGTGGTTTGTACAACCAACGTTTTCGCAAACCGGCACGCAAGGGCGGGCGGGGACGCCCGCCCCTACAACTCGAGTGGGACGGGCGCGAAATATGCCGCCGAGCGTATACGTATCGTCACACACGATATGTTGCGAGGTGGGCAGGATAATACCAACGTTTCTCATCGTCCCACGGAAGGGGCGTCGGGGACGCCGCCCCCTACGGTTGGGTGCGTGTCCGACGTTTCAGCAACCATCCACCGCCGTCGCAAGCGGCAGCCCGCGGGGCGTCGTGGACGCCGCCCCTTACGGGGTGGTTTTCGACTTTTCCCGACCGCTTACACCCCCCTTGCTCCATAAGACCCCGGGGGGTGAAAAGGGTAAAAAGGATAATAGGTTGACCCCTCAGTCGCCTTCGGCGACAGCTCCCCTTTGCAAGGAAAGCGATGGCGGGGCTTTTATGCCTTTTTAGCTTTTACGTACCGGGTACTTGTTTAGGCACCCCCTACCCCATAACGCAGGAAAAGCCGCCCGGCGGGTCACCGGGCGGCTTACGCTATTCAATTGCCAACGCGAAGACTCGCATTGTCAGCGGGCACAGCCCGCCGCATTGTCTGCGGCGACACGCGGCCCGGCGCCGGCGGGGGAGTAGAGCATCATGGATGTGGCGTCGACGTTTATTTCGCCGAGGGGGAGGATGCTCTCGCGGGTATAGACCCAGGAGCCGTCGGAGACGCTTATGCGGCTCTTGTCCGTGAGGCCGCGCCATTCGCCTATTATCTCGGCCATGCCGCCGCCCGTGACGCGCAGGTCGTCGCAGCAGAGCATACCGTTCACGCAGAATATCGCGCCGTCGACCGTGAGGCTGTTCCCGGCCCTGACGAGCAGGCAGCCGCTCTCGACGAATACGGTCTTCGTGAGCGTGACGGACTCCGCGAGATTCACGCCGCCGGTCACGACTATGGTGCCGGAATCGGGGTCGGCGAGCGCGGCGAGGAATTCCCCGGCAGACGTAACCTCGGTGCGTTTGACGTCGCCGTCGATGGGCGTGAAGTCCGCGTCCCAGACCTTGCCGAAGACATCCGTGTTCACGCGCCCGGCGAGGTAGCGGCCCAGTATGACGCCGTCTCCGCCGTCGAAATACGCGAGAGCGTCCGCCTCCAGGACGGCGCCGCCGTCGTACAAATCCAGCACGCCCCGGTTCTCCGCCTTGGCCGTGGCCGTGAGCGTGAGCGAGCCGCCCACGAGGATGGCGCAGCCCTGATTTACGAACTCCCCGGCGATGCGGACGCTCCCCGCGCTGCGCAGCCGCCCGGACTCATGATACGCCCCCGCGTCCACGAAGACGCCGCCGGAGTTGAAGAAATCGCCGCCCTCGTGGCTGAGGAAGGCGTCCCCGGACGCGAGCGTGACCGTCCCGGCGTTGACGGCGGCGCAGGAGAGGGAGGATTCTCCCTCGAGCTCGATGCCGCCGAGGTTGCAGAGCAGCCCGCCGTCCCCGGCGAAGCTGACGCCGCCCGTGAGGCTGCCGCGGTTCATAAGCGAGGCCGAGCCCCCCTCGAAGCTCAGGCCGCAGCCGAGCGCGCCGTTATTCACGACCGCGGCCCCCTCGGATACGAGCGTATAGCCGCCGGATATGCCCGCGCCCTCTTCGATGAGCAGCGGGGCGCGGAGCGAGACATCGCCCTCGAGCGTTATATTACCCGCCACGCGGACGCTCTCGCCCCTCGCGGCGGCGGAGCGCAGCGCGGCATAGCTCCGGACCGTGACGGCAGAGGCGAAGGCCCCGTCCCCCGGGAAATACTCCGCCTCCGGCTCCCCGCCACCGGGCAGAGTGAAGACGCCCTCCCCCGCGGAGACGAGGAAGCAGTCCGTATGGCTCTCCGGCCCGGCAACATAGGCCCCGCCGTCCGCTATTACGCTGCCGCCGCCGCTGAGGCCGCCCTCCAGCCAGAGGACGCCGCCCTCGGCTATGTATATGCCGCCCCGGTTTTCGAGCGACGAGCCGGCGGGGACGCAGACGGGCTTCGTGACGCTGACCGAGATGGATTCCAGGCTGAGCGAGCCGTCCACCACGATGGCTTTTACGTAGCCGGCCGACATGAGCGCGGCGAAATCCGTGACCGAGTCCGCGCAGGCCGCGTCCGCGAAGAGCTCGTCATAGCCCGGGCCGTCCCAGCTGCGGGCCCCGCCATATTCGGCGGCCTCTGCGGCCGGGGCGCGGGAAGCCTCCGAGCCGCGCGGGAGGAATGCGGCCGCGAGCATTGCCAGCGCGAGCAAGGCCGCCGCGGCCGCCGCCGCTATGCGCCGGCGCTTCCGCCTCCCGGGATGGGGCTCCGCGGAATCGGGCGCGTCGGCCGCTTCGGCCAGCGATTCCTGCCCGGCGGGCGCTTCAATCTGGGCGGGCTCGGGCGCGGCCCCGCCGTACAGGGCGCTGCGGAACTCCTCCATGGAACGCCAGCGGCGGTGCTGGCGTATGCCCATGCCGCGCAGCAGGGCCCGCTCCTGAGCTTCCGTGAGCTCCGCGCCGAGGCGGCGCGGGGGTATGAGCTCGTCGTCCATGAGCCGGTCGAGCGCCTGAGGCGGCGTCCTGCCCGTGAGGCAGTAGTATATCGTCGCGGCGAGGGCGTAGACGTCCGTCCACGGGCCCTGGCCCTTGTGCTGGTACTGCTCGATGGGCGCGTAGCCGTGCTTGAGCGTGATGGTCACCGTCTCCTCGCCGAGCGCGCTCTCCCTCGCGCAGCCGAAATCCAGAAGCCGCACCGAATCGCGCTCGAGCATGAGGTTGTCCGGGCTTATGTCGCGGTGGATGAGCCCCGCGGCGTGCATGGCGGAGAGGGCGGAGAAGACGGGCTCTATCATGTCCAGCAGCTCGCGCGCGGGTATCCGCCCGCGGCGGCGCACGAGCGCCTTGAAGGTCGTGCCGTCCAGGTACTCCATCACGATGTAGGCCGTGCCGTTGGCCTCGAAGAAGTCGCGCACGCCCACAATCTCGGGCTGCTTCTCCATGCGGGCCATTGTGCGCGCCTCAAAGAGGAAGCGGCTGCGGCCCTTCTCATAGTCCGGGCCAGCCCCGGTGTAGACGCTGACGCCGGGCGAGGTATCCGGGCGGCGGCAGACCCAGGCGGTGGGGAAATATTCCTTTATGGCGACCCTAAGCTCGAGGCGCAGGTCGCGGCCCAGATAGGTTATGCCGAAGCCGCCCTCGCCGAGGGCGCGGCCCACGAGGTAGCGGCCCATGAGCACCGTACCTGGCGGCAGATGATGCGGCTTCGGCCGGTATGAGCCCGCGGTGAGCCCGCAGCCGGGGCAGGGCGAGCCCTCCGCGGCCGGGGACATACAGTATGGGCAGTATAACGTATCCACGGGCGGCCTCCTCTCGCAGAATGTCTGCATCGCCATTATAAATGCTCCCGCATCGCCTTTCAAGTATAACACCCGCCCCCGCCCCACAGTCCATACCCTTTCCAACCGCCGGGCTGTGCCCGCTGACAATGCGAGACTTCGCGTTGGGCAATTAGATAACGCAAGCCGCCCGGTGACGAAGCCGGGCGGCTTTTCCTGCGTTATGGGGTGCTTGTAGGGGAGGGCGTCCCCGCCCTCCCTCTCGCCGGGACGGCGAGAAATGATGGCGAGGATGGATGGTTGCGGAAACGTGCGTTCACAACCCGTCCGTAGGGGGCGGCGTCCTCGACGCCCCGCGGGTAGCCATTCGCTGCTGTTTATTAAGATGAGCCGGCGATGCCGCTAATGGCAGCGTTCGACCCCTCAGGCGCTTCGCGCCAGCTCCCCTTCCGCAGCGCTCGTCACGCGCCAGAACGTATTACCGTCTGCCGTCCAGGCGCTTTTTTATGCCCAGGGCCAGCAGCGCGGCTGACGCGAGGGCCAGGGCGAGCATGACGGTAACCACGATGTTCCCGCCCAGCGCGGGGGCGCTTGCCCAGTCGCTGAAATTTACGCCGTAGGGGCGCAGCGGGTCGTATGTGTTCGTCGCGACCCAGCCGTTGGCCTCGATAACGAGCTGTACGCCCCAGGGCGCGAGCCAGAGCCAGAGCGCCGTCACGGCGCAGCCCGCGGCGGCCTTGAACCGCCAGCCGCCGGGCACATAGCGTATGCTGGCGAGCAGCGCCCAGGGCCAGGCCATGCCGAGCAGCATGAGCGGATAGGCCTCCGTCCAGAGATGGCGCGCCCCGGCCGCGGGGATGAGCGCCGCGAGAAGCAGGGTCACTGTCATAAGCCACGCCAGCGCGCGGTGCTTCGCAAGCTCGCGCGGAAGCGGCAGCTGGCGCATGAGGAAGGGCAGCAGCACCACGGCGAGGCCCAGCAGCGCTCCCAGCGCCGCCGTCAGGAACCAGCTCCCGCCCTCGCGCAGGCAGCATACGCCGAGCAGCGCGAGCAGCAGTATGAGCGAGAGGGCGAAGTAGAGCGAGGCCTTGCGGCCCTTGAACGCCTCCGGCAGGGGCAGGCGACGGACTATATACGGCCCCGTCAGCAGCCAGAGCCCGAAGAGCGTGCCGAGCGCGGCGGGCGCGAACCAGTCATAGCCTCCGGCGGCGCAGATGACGCCGAAGAGCAGCGTCACGGACGCCATCAGGCCCAGCGCTGCGCTCACGCCGCCCATGCGCTCCGGGACGAGCGCGGGCAGCAGCGTCAGGCTCGCCGCGGTCAGGAGCGAGGCGAGCACGATGAGCGACCAGCCGAAGCCGCCGCCGTCCGCCGCGTCGCATATGAGGCAGACGAGGGCCGCGCCGCCGTAGAGGACGTACTGCGCGAGCTTGAAATTGCGGGCATAGCGGCGGTATTTCGCGGCCAGCTTCTCCGCGCTGCGCGCCTCGACGTCCTCGCTCGCGGTCAGCAGCTCGTGCTCGCTGACGCCGAGTATTTCGCAGATATCGTGTATGAGCGTGATGTCGGGGTAGCTCATGCCGCGCTCCCACTTGCTCACGGCCGAATCGGTCACAAAGAGCTTGTCGGCGAACTCCCGCTGCGTGAGCCCGAGCGCCCGGCGGCGCTGGGTGATGAACTCGCCGAAGGATTTCTTCTTATCGTTTTCCAAGGTTTTGGCCTCCTTTCGGATTGCCCCGGGGTCTGAGCGAAGGATAGCGCGAAGCGGCCGAGATGTCAATAAAAACCCCGCAATTCCCCGCTCGACCGTTGGGAAAGTCGAGGAATTACAGGGCCTACGGGGCCCTCGCGCCCCCGCATAGGGGGGATCTGCCGCCAAAGGCGGCTGAGGGGTCGAACGTCGCCGTTAGCAGCATCGTAGGCTCATCTTAAAATATACGTATCTGCAAACAGCAGCCCAAGGGGCGTCGAGGACGCCGCCCCCTACGGTCGATGCGTGACGGACGTATCCGCAGCCACCCATCCCCGCCGCCGTTTCTCGCCTTGCGGCGAGAGGGAGGGTGGGGACACCCTCCCCCACAACGAGGGTCCCCACCTATCCCTTACACTTCACCGCGCTAAATCGCTACGCAATTTCGTCACTTTCGCACATGCGCACAGGCGTTTTGGGCGTGTTTTTAACTGGCCCAATTTGTGCAACGTGTACAAAATTGCGGTACGTTACATGAACGACGGCGCGGATGGCTGGTTGCTGAAACGTCCGTTCCCCACCCACCCCGTAGGGCGCACCGTCCCCGGTGCGCCGATACCTCGTCGCTTCGGACGTCGATGTCT
>DVKN01000101.1 GCA_018716005.1 Candidatus Scatomorpha stercoravium | reverse complement strand
TGTCCGCCGGGAGGGGCTTATTCTCCATGCGCGCGAACTCCTCCACCTGCCTGAGCTGGCGCTTTATGTATCCGGCGTACTTGAGCCGGATCTCCGCCTGGCTGCTTATCCCGCGCGGCAGCTCCGGCCGCCCCGGGTCGAATTCCGCGAGGTCGGCGTAGCCCACGCGCGGCCGCCTTATGAGCGAGGCGAGGCTTACGCCGCTCGCGGGAGGCGCTTCGCCGAGGCTGCCGAGCTTCACGGCGAGGGCGGGAGAGGGCGCGATGTGCGTGCTCTCGAGCCGCTCGATTTCCCGCTCGACGGCGGCGTACTTGGCCCGCACGGCCTCACAGCGCTCCCGGCTCACGAGGCCGAGGGCATAGCCGTACTTCGTGAGGCGCTCGTCGGCGTTGTCCTGCCGGAGCAGGAGGCGGTATTCGCTCCGCGAGGTCATCATCCTGTAGGGCTCGTTCGTGCCGCGCGTGACGAGGTCGTCTATGAGCGCGCCGATGTAGGCCTCGCTCCGGCTGAGGACAAAGGGCTCCTTCCCCTCGATTTTCAGCGCGGCGTTGACGCCGGCCATGAAGCCCTGCACCGCGGCCTCCTCGTAGCCGCTCGAGCCGTTGAACTGCCCCGCGCCGTAGAGCCCGGGTATGTCCTTGAATTCGAGCGTGGGATAGAGCGCGAGCGGGTCGGCGCAGTCGTATTCAATCGCGTAGGCCGGGCGGGTTATCTCCGCGCGCTCGAGGCCGGGTATCGTGTGCAGCATCTCCACCTGCACCTCCTCGGGCATGGAGCTCGAGAAGCCCTGGACGTAGAGCTCGAGCGTGTCGAGGCCCATGGGCTCTATGAAGAGCTGGTGGCGCGGCTTGTCCGGGAAGGTCATGACCTTCGTCTCTATGCTCGGGCAGTAGCGCGGCCCCGTGCCGGTTATGACGCCCGAGTAGAGCGGGCTCCGGTCAAGGTGGGCGCGGATTATCTCATGCGTGCGCTCGTTCGTATAGGTGAGGTAGCACTTCGCGCGGTTCACGGGCGGCGTCTCCGTGGAGAAGGAGAAGGGCTCGGGCTCTTCGTCGCCGGGCTGTGGCTCCATCCTCGAGAAGTCCACGCTCCGGGCGTTGACGCGCGGCGGCGTGCCCGTCTTGAAGCGGCGCAGCGGCACGCCGAGGGCCGCGAGGCACTCCGAGAGCGGCCCGCTCGCGGCGAGGCCGTCGGGGCCCGAGTCGCGCAGCACCTCGCCGGTTATCGTGCGGCCCCTGAGATAGGTGCCCGTGCATATCACGGCCGCACGGCAGCGCCAGACCGCGCCCGCCGCGGTCGTGACCGAGGCCACCGCGCCGCCCTCTGTGCCTATCTCCACCGCCTCGGCCTGTATGAGCCGCAGGTTCTCCTGCCGCTCGAGCGCGAGCTTCATGACGGCCTGATAGCGCCGCCGGTCGGCCTGGGCGCGCAGGGAGTGGACGGCGGGGCCCTTGCCGCGGTTGAGCATCCGGTACTGGATGCAGGCCGCGTCCGCCGCGCGCGCCATCTCGCCGCCGAGCGCGTCGAGCTCGCGCACGAGGTGGCCCTTGCCCGTGCCGCCTATGGCGGGGTTGCAGGGCATATTGCCCACGCTGTCGAGGTTTATGGCGAGGCAGACGACACGGCATCCCAGCCGCGCCGCGGCCAGCGCGGCCTCAATCCCCGCGTGGCCCGCGCCTATGACAACAATATCGCATTTTCCGGCTTCGTAAGTCTTCATACCGCTGATTATACGCCAAGCGCGGCCTCAAATCAAGCTGTACGAATAAAAGAACCGCGTCCGGATACTCGCTCTTGCTTTATTACGATAATGTGGTAGTATATTAGCACGTCACATGATTCGTGACGGACAGGAATCCGTAAACAAAGGGGAATGACAAAATGAAAAAGTTTCTCGCGCTTCTGCTTGCGCTGACCATGGTTTTCGCCCTCGCCGCCTGCGGCGGTGAGGCCGGCACCGAGACCGATCCTCCCGCCGACGGCACCGAGCCCGCCGGGGAGGAGACCACGCCCGCCGAGACTGACAGCGACCTCGCCTACGTCCAGGAGAAGGGCACGCTCGTCGTCGGCATCACCGAATTCGACCCCATGGACTACCGTGACGAGAACGGCGAGTGGATAGGCTTCGACGCCGACATGGCCAAGGCCTTCGCCGAGAGCCTCGGCGTCACCGCGGAGTTCCAGCTCATCGAGTGGGACAACAAGGTCTTCGAGCTCGACGGCAAGACCATTGACGTCGTCTGGAACGGCATGACCCTCACCGACGAGGTCCTCTCCGCCATGGAGTGCTCCAACGCCTACTGCAATAACGCCCAGGTCGTCATTCTGCCCTCCGACGCCGCCGAGCAGTATCCCGACGCCGCGAGCATGAGCGAGCTGAACTTCGCCGTCGAGAGCGGCTCCGCCGGCGAGGACATGGCCATTGAGAACGGCTTCGCCTATACGCCGGTCACCGACCAGGCCACCGCCGTGCTCGAGGTCAGCTCCGGCACCTGCGACGCCGCCATTATCGACAGCCTGATGGCCGCCGCCATGGTTGGCGAGGGCACGAGCTACGCCGACCTCACCTACACGATAAGCCTCAACAGCGAGGAGTACGGCGTCGGCTTCCGCAAGGGCAGCGACCTCTGCGAGGCCCTCAACGAGTTCTTCGCCGCGGCCTACGCCGACGGCACCATGCAGGAGATTGCCGAGACCTACGGCGTCACCGCCGCCCTCATCGCGCAGGAGTGAGCGCTTGCTTTCCGGCGCAATATAAGGTATATTAGATAAAAAGCCAGAGCAGAGAACGCTTTTGCGTCCTCTGCTTTTGGCGCGGATAGGAGAGATGCAGCCCCATGTCTGAATTCCAAACCGTACTTTTCGCCCTGAACGAGGGCTTTGTAGCGACGCTGAAGCTCTTTGCGGTGACGCTTATCGGCTCCATTCCCCTGGGCCTCATAATCTGCTTCGGCTCCATGAACCGCTGGGCGCCGCTCGGCGCGCTCGGCCGGCGGAGATACGCCCGGCAGCAGGGCCTGCTGCGCCAGCTCGAGGAGGGCGGGAGCGTCACCGCCGGCGAGGGGGACGCGGCCCGCGAGCTCGGCGAGGCCGAGGCCCGCGCCCTTGCGAAGCGCCTGGGCTTCTGGGCGAAGGTTTTCCTGGGCTTCCGGCCCATCTCGCTCCTCAGCCGCCTCGTGGTCTGGATTATCCGCGGCACGCCACTCATGCTGCAGCTGCTCATAGTGTTCTACATACCGGGCTATATCTTTGACCACAACCCCTGGAGCTTCTCCGAGGGGCGCTTCGCCGCGGCGGCCGTGATGTTCATCATAAACTACGCCTGCTACTTCTCCGAGATATACCGCGGCGGCATACAGGGCGTGCCCGTGGGCCAGCAGGAGGCCGGCGAGGTGCTGGGCATGACGAAGGGGCAGATTTTCCGCCACATCACGCTTTTGCAGATGATTAAGCGCATTGTCCCGCCCATGGCGAACGAGGTCATAACCCTGGTCAAGGACACCTCCCTCGCGCGAATCATCTCCTACCAGGAGGTTATCTGGGCCGGCTACGCCTTCCTGAAGGGCTCGCACGGCCTCTCCGGCCTCATTTGGCCGCTCCTCTTCACGGGCGTATACTACCTCGTGTTCAACGGCGTCGTCTCCTTCCTGCTCGGCAGGCTGGAGCGCAGGCTCGAGTTCTTCAGATAAGGGGGCGGGGACATGAACGTACTGGAAGTCAAAAACCTCGAGAAGCACTTTGACAAGACCAAGGTGCTCAACGACATAAGCTTCACGCTCGAGAAGGGCCAGGCCCTGAGCCTCATCGGCTCCTCCGGCAGCGGAAAGACCACTCTGCTCAGGTGCCTCAACTTCCTTGAGACGCCGGACGCGGGCAGCATCGCAGTCAAGGGCGAGACGCTCTTCGACGCGGCGGACCCCGCCACGCGCAGGGAGGC
>DVKN01000100.1 GCA_018716005.1 Candidatus Scatomorpha stercoravium | reverse complement strand
TTCTCTTGAGAATACCGGGCGGACACAAATAGTATCAATCCAGTATCAAGAGCAGTATGGACGGGCAAAAAAGCCTGTATTCATGCGGGTTTTCGCCGTTTCGAGCGTCATTCCCACTCTATCGTCGCGGGGGGCTTGGGGCTCATGTCGTAGAGGACGCGGTTGACGGTGGGGACTTCGGTCAGGATGCGGGCGGTAATTTTCCGGAGCAGGGGCCAGGGGAGCTCCTCTATTTCGGCTGTCATGGCGTCGCGGGTGTTCACGGCGCGTATCACGACGGGCCAGGCGTCGACGCGGCTGCCGTCGCGGACGCCGGTGCTGGTGATGGGCGGGACGACGGTGAAGTACTGCCAGACGGTCTTGTCGAGTCCCGCGGCGGCGAACTCCTCGCGGAGTATCGCGTCGCTCTCGCGCACGGCCTCGAGCCTGTCGCGGGTGATAGCGCCGGTGCAGCGCACGCCGAGGCCGGGGCCCGGGAAGGGCTGGCGGTAGACCATGGAATCCGGCAGACCGAGGGCCTTGCCGACGACGCGGACCTCGTCCTTATAGAGGAACTTCAGAGGCTCGACGAGCTCGAACTGCAGGTCCTCGGGCAGGCCGCCGACGTTGTGGTGGCTCTTGACGGGGCCGGACTCTACGATGTCGGGATAGATGGTGCCCTGGGCGAGGAAGCCTATGCCGGAGAGCTTGCGGGCCTCCTCCTCGAAGACACGGATGAACTCGGCGCCTATAATCTTGCGCTTCTGCTCGGGGTCGGCGACGCCGGCGAGCTTGTCGAGGAAGCGGTCGGTGGCGTCGACATAGGTGAGGTTCGCGCCGAGCTGGTTGCGGAAGACCTCTATCACCTGCTCACTCTCGCCCTTGCGCATGAGGCCGTGGTTGACGTGCACGCACTCGAGCTGCCTGCCGACGGCCTTAATGAGCAGCGCGGCGACGACGGAGCTGTCCACGCCGCCGGAGAGGGCCAGCAGCACCTTGCCGGAGCCTATCTGCGCGCGCAGGGCCTCCATCTGTTCGGCGATGAACTTCTCGGCGAGCTCGGGCGTGGTGATGCGCTCCATTTCGGGTCTAACGTTTGAATTAGTCATATTTGCCTCCAAGTTGGTAAGAATATGCGGGGGGTGATAGCTTGATCATAGTGATAATACGCACGCTGATCGTATACTTCGCGCTGCTCTTGTCCATGCGGCTCATGGGCAAGCGCCAGCTCAGCGAGCTCGAGCTGCCCGAGCTCGCCGTGGCGGTGCTCATAGCCGACCTCGGCGCGCACCCGCTGCAGGACATAGGTATACCGCTCCTGAACGGGCTGCTGCCCATAGCTGTGCTCTTCTGCTGCGAGGTGCTCATATCCGGCGCGGCCATGTGCTCGCCGCGCCTGCGCTCGGCCCTCTTCGGAAGGCCGGGCTTCCTCATCGAGGACGGGCGGATAAACCAGCGCGAAATGCGCCGCAGCCGCGTGACGCCCGACGAGCTCATGGAGCAGCTGCGCAGTAAGGATATCACAGATTTGCGCCAGGTGCAATACGCTGTGCTGGAAACCGACGGGGAATTAAACGCCGTGCTCTATCCGGAGCACCGCCCGGCGACGGCGGCGGACCTCGGCATCTCGCCGGGGAACGGCGGCTACGCCGTCATCGTCGTCAACGACGGGCGCGTCATGGGCGACAACCTCGCCTATCTGGGCCGCGACGCCGGCTGGCTCTCGCTCGAGCTCAGGCGGCGCGGGATATCGTCAGCGAAGGAGGCGTATCTCGCCGTCGCCGATAGGAACGCCCTGATTTTCGCCGCCAAAAAGGAGAAAGAGGCATGAAAAAAGAGCTTTTCGCGGCCGTCCTGCTCTTCGCGCTCTTCGCGGGCGGCGCGTACAACACGAGCTTCCTCGAGCTCTTCACGGGCGAGCTCTGCGAGGCGCTCGCAGAGTCCGAGGCCGCCTGTGAGGCCGGGGATTACTCCCGCGCCCTCGCCCTCGCGGACGCGGCGCACGAGCGCTGGCACTCGCGCGAGGCCTACACGGGCATATTCATCCGCCACACGGAGATCGACGCCGTGACCTACGGCTTCCACGACCTCGTCGGCGCGCTCGAGGCCGGGAGCGGCGGCGCGCGGGAGATGTACCCCGCCCTCGCCGGCCACGTCCGCAGCCTCTATGAGATGGAGCGCGTCGGCTGGGCGAGCGTATTCTAGCCGCGGACGGCGAGATAGTACACGAAACCGGCGAGGCCGACAGTGAGCGGCAGCCCCGTCGCCGCGGCGGCGAGCGCGTCGCTGTCCAGCATCCCGGCCGCCGTCATCACGCCGCCGGTCACAATGGCGACGGCGTATATGAGCCCGCCGATGAAGCTCTCGGTCTTCCTCTTGTCGAACTTCTCGGCGATAACGGACAGGGCGCGCCATTTCCAGCCGTTACCGCACTTGAACCAGCGCCCAACGGCAAGGAAAGCGGCTGCAAACAGGATTCCGGCAAGGATATAGGCGATGTTCATGTAAGCAATCTCCCTCCCTGCGGTTCTGCACGCGCGCGGCGGGGCGGCGGATTATTTCTCCTTCTGCTTCAGGAGCTTCGTGAGCTCCTCCATGAAGGTGTTGATGTCCTTGAAGCTGCGGTAGACGCTGGCGAAGCGGACGTAGGCGACCTCGTCGACGTCCTTGAGGCGGTCCATGACCATCTCGCCTATCTCGGTGGTGCTTATCTCGCGCTCGAGGTTGCTCTGGAGCTCCTGCTCGATGTCGTCGGCTATGCGCTCGAGGTCGGGCAGGGCGACGGGGCGCTTCTCGCAGGCCCGCACCATGCCGTTTATGAGCTTGACCTTGTCGAAGGTCTGGCGCGAGCCGTCGCGCTTTATGACGACCAGGGGCAGGCGCTCGATTATCTCGTAGGTCGTGAAGCGCTTCGAGCAGGCCAGGCACTCGCGGCGGCGGCGTATCGTAGCGCCCTCCTCGGCGGGGCGGGAGTCAATCACGCGGCTCTCGGAGTAGCCGCAGTACGGGCATTTCATATGTACAACCCTCCGGTGTTAGCAACTTTACATAAGTATACCACAGCATCCCGCACCGCGCCATACCAAATCCGCGCGGAATGGCAAATTTTTTGCCTTGTTCCGGGGCCCTTCGCGGCGTTATACTCGTCTTGGTGATGACTGTGAAACTGCTGCGGCGCATACTCGCCATGTCCCCTCCCGCCTGGGAGATAACGCTCAGGTCATTGCAGCTGAGCTGCGTGATGCTGTTTTGCAGCTGGATGCTGCTCGCGTGCGCGGGTACATACTCCATCGAAACGAATTATGTCTACCAGCTGGCCTATGAGCTGGCGCGCCTGCCGCAGGCCGTGCTGCTCGCGGCCGTGATAGCCGGCGCGGTCATAGAGGAAAACCAAGCTCTCTGAGCTCCGCTGCGAGCTCATCGCGGGTATAGAGCGCGCCGAGCACGTCGCGCAGGGCGGGACCGCGCAGCTTCTCCGGGAGGCCGAGGCGCTTTAAGAGCGCGGCGCGGCGCGCGGAGCTGTCCGGCCCGCCGGCGAGGCCGAGGGCGTACATATCCGCCCCGCCGAGCGAGGCGCGCGCGCCCGGCTCCGGCCCGTCGCCGAAGGTCGCGCCCGCGCGGCGCAGGGCCTCCGTGAGCACCTCGGGGCTCATGCCCTCGACGCCGAGCGTCCCGGCCTTCGAGCCGGCCTTCTTGCGCCTCTCGCGGCCGGGCACGTCCGGTATGTACGCGTGCTTCACCCGCGCGGGGTCTATCGCGCCCTTTAGGTAGCCGCGTATCTGGAAGCCCGCGCCGTCGCTGTCCGTGAGGATTATGAGCCCGCGCGCCTCGGCCAGGCGGCGCAGGAGGGCGAGCTTCTCGCGGTCGTTGAAGACGCCGAAGCCGCCCGTCTCTATGATGACGGCGTCGAAGACCTGGCTGAGCGTGTCCTTATCGTAGCGCCCCTCGCAGACGATGACTTCCCTGACCTTTATCATGCGCATTCCACCGCGAAGCGGGCGAGGAGCTCGCCCAGGAGCTCCGTATCCCCGGCGTAGGAGCTCTTTATGGCGTAATCCGTCTCCGCGCAGAGCTCCACAGCGCGCCTGAGCCCGGCGAGGGAATAGCGCGAGGCGCTGGCCTTGAGCTTCTTGAGCACGAAGTCGTATTTTACGCCGGTGACGCGCTTTATGTACTCGTCCCCGGCCCGGTACTCGGCGGCGAGGCGCGCGGCGTAGAGGCGGCGCATATTGTAGCCCACCGCGCCGAGGACCTTCAGCGGCTCCTCGCCCATGTCGAAGAGGTCGCCCAAAAGCCGCGCGGCCGTATCAAAGTCGCGCGCGCTTATGGCGTCGGTCATGTCGAAGGCCCGCGTCTCCGGTATGCGGAAGGCCAGCGCCTCGACGTCGGCGGCCGTGACGCGCTCCGAGGCCGTGCCGGCGGCTATCTTCTCTATCTCCGGCACGAGCGAATTCATGAGGCTGCCGCTGGCGTAGATGAGCGCCTCGGCGGCTGCGGGGTCGGCGTCCTTGCCCAGGGCGCGGAAGCGGCGGCGTATCCAGTTCACGAGCGCGCCGGCGTCCTGCTCGGTGAAGTTGACGTCGCGGCCGTATTTGCGCAGCAGCTTCACGGGCTTGAGCCGCCCGTCCGGCTCCTGCGCGCCGCGGCATATCACGGCCAGCGTGGCGAAGTCGGGTATGTCGGAGACTATGCGCTCGAGCGCCTTGACGTCGGCGTCGCGCAGGCGGTTTACGTCCCAGCCGCGCACGAGCGTGAGCGTGCGCTCCGTCGCGAATGGCAGGGAGTTCACGCTGTCGGCCAGGAGCTGCATGGTGAGCTGCTCGCCGGAGAGCTCGCGGAAGCTGAAGTCGTCCGCGCCCTCGGGGAGGCAGGCCGCCGTGAGCTCCCGCACGAAGCTCTCGAGCAGGTAGTCCTCCTCGCCGTGGAGTATATAGAGCCGCTCGGGGCCCCCGGCCTTGAGCTCCGCGCTGAGCTGTTTATAGTTGAGTTTATCGTCCTTCTTCGCCATATTCATCCGTCCTTATCGTGACGCTGCCGTTTTCGTCCGTCCTGTAGACCTCGGCTCCGGAGGTCATAACGCGCGCGAGGGCGTCCTCCGTCGGGTGGCCGTAGCTGTTGTAGCCCACCGAGACGACGGCGACGCTAGGCTTCACGGAGTCTATGAGTTCAAAGCTGCTCGAATACCTCGAGC
>DVKN01000099.1 GCA_018716005.1 Candidatus Scatomorpha stercoravium | reverse complement strand
CGGCGAGGACCCCAACGGCATTCCCAACAACCTGGTGCCTTACATCGCCAAGGTGGCCGTGGGCGCGCTGGAAAAGGTGCATGTGTTCGGCAACGATTATCCCACTCCGGACGGCACCGGCGTGCGCGACTACATCCACGTCGTCGACCTCGCGCGCGGCCACGTCGCCGCGCTGAAGAAGCTGGCCACGAACTGCGGCCTCTTCGTCTGCAACCTCGGTACCGGCAACGGCTACAGCGTGCTCGACGTCCTGCACGCCTATGAGAAGGCCTGCGGCAAGACCCTGCCCTATGTGATAGACCCACGCCGCCCCGGCGACATCGCCGAGTGCTACGCCGACCCCGAGAGGGCCCGCGTCGAGCTCGGCTGGGAGGCCAAATACGGCATCGAGGAGATGTGCGCGAGCTCCTGGAAGTGGCAGAGCGCCAACCCGAACGGCTACAACGCCGAGTGATTCCGCCGGAGAGGGGATAAGGATATGAAGAAGCCTGTTCTGGTCGTCATGGCCGCCGGCATGGGCAGCCGCTACGGCGGGCTCAAGCAGCTCGACCCCGTGGGCAGCCACGGCCAGCTCATCATCGACTACAGCATCTACGACGCGCGCCGCGCGGGCTTTGAGACCGTGGTGTTCGTCATAAAGCACGAGATAGAGGACGCCTTCAGGGCCGGCATCGGCGACAGGCTCAGCCGCGTCATAGACGTGCGCTACGCCTATCAGGAGATAGCCGACCTGCCCGAGGGCTATTCCGTCCCCGAGGGCCGCGCGAAGCCCTGGGGCACCTGCCACGCCGTGCTCGCGGCGCGCAATGTCGTCGACGGGCCCTTCGCCGTCATAAACGCCGACGACTACTACGGCCCCGAGGGCTTCAGGGAGATATACGACTACCTCGCGAACAACCCCGATACCCCGGGCCGCTACGAGTACGCCATGGTCGGCTACCGCCTCGGCAACACCGTCACCGAGAACGGCTCCGTCGCCCGCGGGATATGCGAGGAGGACGCCGACAACTGCCTCGTGCGCGTCACCGAGCGCACCCGCATCGAGGCCGACGGCGCCGACGCCCGCTTCACCGAGGACGGCGGCGAGACCTGGACGCGGCTCTCCGGCGACACGATAGTCTCCATGAACCTCTGGGGCTTCACGAGGAGCTTCATGGACGAGGCTGCCGCGCGCTTCCCCGCCTTCCTCGACAGGACGCTCAGGGAGAACCCGCTCAAGGGCGAGTACTTCCTCCCGAGCGTCGTGAGCCAGCTGCTCGACGAAAAGAAGGCCCGCGTCAAGGTCCTGCGCAGCGCCGACAAGTGGTACGGCGTCACCTATCGCGAGGACAGGCCCGTCGTCGTGCAGGCCATCGCGGACATGACCGCCTCCGGCCTCTATCCGGACAAGCTCTGGGAGGTGTGATATGTCCAGGGCTGAACAGTATCTCAGCGAGGCCCTCGAGGCCTTCGACTTCGGCGGCGAGCTCGTCGGCGCCGTGCGCTACGGGCACGGGCATATAAACGACACCTTCGTCGTCCACACCCAGCCGGGCGAGGACCCGTGCCGCCGCTTCATCCTCCAGCGCATAAGCTCCGCCGCCTTCAAGCACCCGGAGCAGGTCATGAGCAACATCGTCGGAGTCACGCGCTATCTCGGCGGGAAGATTGCCGCCGCCGGCGGTGACCCCGAGCGCGAGACCATGAGCGTCTGGGCCGCGCGCGACGGAGGGAGCTATTTCACCGACTCCGAGGGCAGCGCCTGGCGCTGCTACCCCTTCATAGAGGGCACCGTCTGCCTCCAGAGGGCCGACACGCCGGAGCTCTTCGCGGCCTCGGGCTACGCCTTCGGGCGCTTCCAGCGCCAGCTCGACGGCTATCCCGCCGACACGCTCTACGAGACCATACCGCACTTCCACGACACCGTCGACCGCCTCAGGAAGCTCAAGGCCGCCGTTGAGGCGGACTCCGAGGGCCGCGTTTCCGAGGTCGGGCCCGAGCTCGACTTCGTATATAAGCGCGAGGCGGACTGCTCCGTCGCGCTCGACGCCCTCGCCCGCGGCGAGCTCCCGCTGCGCGTCACGCACAACGACACGAAGCTCAACAACGTCCTCATCGACCGCGAGAGCGGCCGCGGCATCTGCGTCATCGACCTCGACACCGTCATGCCCGGCCTCGCCATCAACGACTTCGGCGACTCGATACGCTTCGGCGCGAACAGCAACGAGGAGGACGAGCCCGACCAGAGCAAGGTGCACTTCGACCTCGGCCTCTACGAGGTGTACACCGCCGCCTTCCTTGAGGGCGCGGGCGGGGCGCTCACAGACGCCGAGCTCGCCTACCTCCCCTGGGGCGCAAAGCTGATGACCCTCGAGTGCGGCATACGCTTCCTCACGGACTACCTCGAGGGCGACCACTACTTCCACACCCAGCGCCCGAGGCAGAACCTCGACCGCGCCCGCACCCAGTTCAAGCTCGTGCAGGACATGGAGGAGCAGTGGGACGCCATGCGCGCCGCCGTCGAAAAGCTCAAGTAAAACGCAATCCGCGAAAAAGCCCGGCCCGCGCCGGGCTTTTTCGCGCGTTTTTCCCCGCGTAGGCCCGCATTCCGCCGGATTTTCCCCGCCGCGGCCGGCCGGCTTTGTCGGAGACGGCCAAATATACGAAAGGTTATTGACAATGTCCTCACCCCGCGCTATAATGTCCACCGCAAGTGAACATTGCAGATGAAGCGCTCAGGAAAAAGCTCAGCTTGCCGAAGGAGTGAAACTCTCAGGCGTCCCGCGGGACGGAGACTGTGCGTGGATGGACTCTGGAGAAGCTCAGCAATGAGGGCCGAAGGTGCAAGGCGGCGCAGGCCGCTAATCTCTCAGGCAAAAGGACAGAGGTTTAGGCTCACCGGGCGTATGCCCGGCTATGGGCCTGTTCTCTCTCGGCTGCGGGCTTTTCCGCAGCAATTTTGTTTGCAGAGGGAGGAGAAAAAATGTCCGGGCTGGAAGAAACGCTGTACGGCATAGTAGTAAAGATTAACGAGTATCTCTCGAACTATATCCTTGTGTTCCTGCTCATAGGCGTGGGCCTGTGGTACACCATACGCACCCGCTTCATACAGGTGCGCTGCTTCGGCGAGGGTATGCGCCGGACCTTTGGGAATTTCAAGCTCAAGGGCTTCAAGCACGACAGCGGCATGAGCTCGTTCCAGGCCCTGGCCACGGCCATAGCGGCGCAGGTGGGCACGGGCAACATCGTCGGCTCCTCGGGCGCGATACTGACCGGCGGCCCCGGGGCCATCTTCTGGATGTGGATAATCGCATTTTTCGGCATGGCCACGATATACGCCGAGGCCACCCTGGCCGTCAAGACCCGCGTCAGGGCCGCGGACGGCAGCATACACGGCGGCCCCGTCTACTACATCACCACGGCCTTCAGGGGCGGCTTCGGCAAGTTCCTCGCCGGCTTCTTCGCCGTGGCCATCATACTCGCCCTGGGCTTCATGGGCTGCATGGTGCAGTCCAACTCCATAGGCTCGACCTTCGAGACGGCCTTCGGCATCCCCTCCTGGATTGTCGGCGTCGTGCTCGTCGTCATCTGCGCGTTCATTTTCCTCGGCGGCACCAAGCGCCTGGCCTCCGTCACGGAAAAGCTGGTGCCCCTCATGGCGGCCATATTCATCCTCGGCGGCCTCGTGGTGCTCGCCGTCCGCATAAGGTTCATTCCGGAGACCGTCGGCCTCATCTTCCGCTATGCCTTCCAGCCCCAGGCGATAATAGGCGGCAGCTTCGGCTGGGCCCTCAAGGCCGCCATCACCCAGGGTGCGAAGCGCGGCCTCTTCTCAAACGAGGCCGGCATGGGCTCCACGCCGCACGCGCACGCGCAGGCCAATGTCAAGGACCCGCATGAGCAGGGCGTCGTGGCCATGATAGGCGTGTTTATAGACACCTTCATTGTCCTCACCCTCAACGCGCTTGTCGTCATAAGCACCCTCTATACGCACGACGGGCCCCTCGCCGGAGGCTACACCGGCAGCATCGTGGACGCGCTCAACAGCTCGAACCTGGCCCAGACCGCCTTCGGCAGCGTCTTCGGGGAGAGCTTCGGCGCGATATTCGTCGCCGTCTGCCTCTTCTTCTTCGCGTTCTCGACCATCCTGGGCTGGAACCTCTTCGGGAAGATAAACGTGATATACCTCTTCGGGCAGAAGTCCGCGCCGGCGTACTCGGTCATAGCGCTCGTCTTCATATTCGCCGGCACCCTGGCCTCCAACAGCCTCGTATGGGAGCTGACCGATATGTTCAACTTCCTCATGGTCATCCCGAACGCCATAGGCCTCTTCGCCATGACCTCCGCCGTCCTCGCCATAGCGAACCGCCCGCATGACGGCAGGCTTTCGGACAGGCCCGCGAAAAAATAAAACGGCAAAGGCCCGGAGCATACGGCTCCGGGCCTTAAGCTTTGTATTTTGGAATCCCCTCGGGGCTCAGGTGCCGGTCATCATCTTGATGATGGTCCTGTTCGTCTCGCGCATACCGTCGCTCGCGAGGATGCCTATGTTGCGTATCGTGTTCTCGACGCCCTTTACGACTATGCCGTCGCCGCCGTAGAACTGGCTCTTGTGCATATGCATATACATGCCCAGCAGCCCGGCGCCCACGGCGGAGGCTATCTTGGCGGCGCAGCTGGCCTTGGCCCCGTCGCAGATCATGCCCGAGTCGATGGCTATGGCGTTCACGACCGTGTGGGCTATGTCCGTGTACTGGCCGCCGTAGAGGTAATTTATGCCCGCGGCGGCGCCGCAGCCGGCGGCGGTGGCCCCGCAGTAGGCCGAGAGGCTGCCTATGCCGGTCTTTATGTGAATGGTGACGAGGTTGGAGACGCACAGCGCGCGGAGCAGCAGCTCGTGCGAGACGCCGAGCTCGCGCGCGAAGACTATGACGGGCAGGGAGGCGGTGAGGCCCTGGTTGCCGCTGCCGGAGTTGATTATGACGGGCAGCTCGCAGCCGTTCATGCGCGCGTCGGAGCCGGCGGCGGCGTAGGCCTTGGCGCGGTTCTGCACGCTCATGCCGCCGGACTGGAGCAGTATGCGGCCTATGTTCGCGCCCCAGTCGCCGCGCAGGCCCTCGTCGGCGATGGCGGTGTTGCATTCAATCTGCCTCTCGAGGACGCGGCGCACGTCGTCTATATGCACGGTGTTCGCGAACTCGACGATGTCCTCCACGTTCAGGAGGCTGCGGTCGGTGGCGTGCTCGTTCGACTGCTCGACGAAGGGCAGGTCTATGAGCACCTCGCCGTCGCGCTCGAGGCGTATAACGTTCGTGTGGTGGCCGGCTATCTCGCAGAAGGCGCTGTGAGGGCCGGCTTTCACCGTGACCTGGATGTCGAAGACCCACTCGCGCTCGCTGTAGCCGACGGTGATGGGCACGGCGGCGAGATAGGCGTCGAGCTCCTCAATCTGCTCCGGGCTGAGCGAGGCGAGCACCTGCAGCTCGGCCCCGGCGTTGCCGGAGACTATGCCGGCCGCGGCCGAGGCCTCGATGCCCCGGCGGCCCTTCGTATTGGGCACGACCACGCTCTTGACGTTCTTGATTATGCTGGCGCTCGCGCGCACGTCCACGCTCTCCGGCCTCGCGCCGAGGGCCTCGGCGGCCCTGGCCGCGCAGTAGGCCACGGCTATGGGCTCCGTGCAGCCCATGGCGGGGACGAGCTCCTCCTCGAGTATCTTTACGTATTCCAGATATACGGCTGTATCAAGCATTTCTCTCTCCTCCTATACCGGGTAGGGGTTTGCTTTGTATGAATAGTATATCAAACGGAGAGAGGGCCGTCAACGTTTTATTTAATCTGACAAGATAAACTTACTGAGATGCGAGGATATGGCGGATTTCGCGCTCTACGAGCCGCACTTCCTCCAGGAATGTGCGCGAAGATACCCTCAGGGCGCCGTTGCCGAGGATTATGAGCTGCTCGGCGGCGTCGGAGGTGACGACGCGGGTGTTGTGCCGCTTCGCAATCTCGTGCGTCGCCTTCTCGATGTAGGTGTCGGCGGTCTCGGCCTCCTTGGTGTAGACGACGTAGAGGTTGTGGTAGCGCTCTATCTCGCGCTCGCCGCCCTTGACGCGCCAGGCGTCGAAGACGAGGATGGGCACGCAGCCGGTGTAGCCGGCGTAGTTGCACAGTATGTCCATGAGCCGGCGGCGGGCGGCCTCGAGGCTGTCCTCGGCGAGGGCGCGCAGCTCGTCCCAGGCGAAAATGACGTTGTAGCCGTCTATGAGCAGGTACTCGGGCCCGCCGAGGGGCTTCGAGGGCGCGCGGCGGGGATTCGCGGCGGCGCTCTGCGGCTTCTTCACCGGGCGCATGGCGGCAGCGGCGCCGCGCTTTACGGGCCCGTAGGTGCGCTCGAAGATGGCCATGAGCTCCTTGTCGGCGGCGAGGCTCGCGCGGTAGGCCCCGGCGCTGCCGCGCGGGAGGGAGGGGGCCTCGCTCTCCGCGGCCGCGAGCCGTTCGGCGCGCTCGGCGACGCTCGGGAGGTGCATATGGGCCGGGGCCTCGTCCCAGCGTACAAGCACGCCGGCCCCGTGGCTGCAAAATACGCTGTCGGCGCTGTTTGCGGTGTCCGCGTCGGCGTCGTAGCCGATGGCGGAGACGGCCTCGGCGGCGTTGTGGCAGAGGTCGTAGCCGCAGGGGATGCAGACCAGCTGCCCGCGGCCGTGGGTGTAGGCGGCGACCTCGCGCGCGTAGCCCATCATGGACGCCACGGGCGCGCGGCCCGTGAGCACGCTGTCCGCGCCGTAGGTCTCGGGCGGGGCGAAGTCCGCCGAGAGCCTCGCGAGATCGGCGAGGGCGCGGCCGACGGACTCCTGCGGGACGCGGAGGGTGAAGTCGTACCAGGGCTCGAGCAGCACGGCCTCGCCGCGCGCGGCGGCGGAGCGCAGCCCCTGGCGGACGGCGCGGTAGGTCGCCTGGCGGAAGTCGCCGCCCTCGGTGTGCTTGGGATGCGCGCGGCCGGAGACGAGCGTGAGCTTGACGTCCGTTATGGGCGAGCCGGTGAGCGCGCCGAGGTGCTCCTTTTCGGCGAGGTGCGTGAGTATCAGCCGCTGCCAGTTTACGGCGAGCTCGTCGGTGGGGCAGTCGGAGGCTATTGTGACGCCGCTCCCGCGCTCCGCGGGCTCAATCATGATGTGCGCCTCGGCGTAGTGGCGCAGCGGCTCGTAGTGGCCCATGCCCTCCGCGCACGCGGAGACGGTTTCCTTATAGAGTATGCCGCCCTCGTCGAAGCCAGCTTCGAGGCCGAAGCGGCGGGAGAGGACGCCGCGGAGTATTTCGAGCTGAACCTCGCCCATGAGCCGGAGCTGGATTTCGCCGAGGCGCTCGTCCCAGACGACGTGCAGCATCGGGTCCTCCTGCTCAATCTCGCGCAGCTGCCGGAGGGCGGCCGTCTTGTCGCAGCCCTCGGGCAGGAGCACGCGGTAGCGCAGCACGGGCGCGAGGGCGGGCTCGGCCGCGTCGGGCTCTGCGCCCAGGCCCTCGCCGGCGTAGCTCATGCCGAGGCCCGTGACGGCGCAGACCGTGCCGGGCGCGGCGGAATTTATGAGGCTGTACTTCGCCCCGGAGTAGAGCCGCAGCTGGTCCGCCTTGCCGCTCCAGGCGATGCGCGCGTCGGGGCGCGAGGCGAGGGCGTCCTTGACCTTGAGCTCGCCGCCAGTGACCTTGAGCCAGGTGAGGCGCTCGCCGCCCTCACGCGTGACCTTGAAGATGCGCGCGCCGAAGGCGCCCCGCTCCTCTATGGGCAGGGTGAAGCGGGAGAGCGCGCCGAGCAGCTCCTCCACGCCCTCGAGCCTGAGCGCGCTGCCGAAGTAGCAGGGGAAGACTCCCCGCGCGCGCACGGCCCGGGCGACGGCGGCGTCCGGGGGCTCGCGCCCGGCGGCGACGGCCTCGAGCAGCTCCTCGCTGCCCAGGGCCAGCTCCTCGGCGCTGTCCGGCGCGAGCATATCGACGCAGCCCGGGCTGAGGCGGGAGCGCAGCTCGTCCATGAGCGCGGCGCGCCCCGCGCCGGGGAGGTCGAGCTTGTTTACGAAGATGAAGCAGGGCACGCCGTAGCGCTCGAGGAGCCGCCAGAGCGTCTCCGTATGGCTCTGCACGCCGTCCGCGCCGCTCACGACGAGAATGGCGTAGTCCATGACCTGGAGCGCCCTCTCCGTCTCGGCGGAGAAGTCCACGTGCCCGGGCGTGTCCAGCAGCGTGAAGACGGCGTCCGGCAGCTCGATGAGCGCCTGCTTTGAGAAAATCGTTATGCCCCTCGCGCGCTCGAGCGCGTCCGTATCGAGGAAGGCGTCGCGGTGGTCGACGCGGCCCAGCTTCCGGAGCGCGCCGGACGTGTACAGCAGCGCCTCGCTGAGCGTGGTCTTGCCCGAGTCAACGTGGGCCATTATGCCTATGCAGAGCCTCTTCATGCCTTGTTCGCCCTGATGAGGTCCCGATACCAGAGGTAGGAGTCCTTCGGTAGGCGTTCGCCCGTGCGGTAGTCGACGTAGACGAGGCCGAAGCGCGGATAGTAGCCGTTGCTCCACTCGAAGTTGTCCGTGAGCGACCAGTGCAGGTAGCCGCGCACGTCCGCGCCGCCCTCCACGGCCTTTGCGAGCTCGGCGAGATAACGGGCGGTGTAGTCGATGCGCGCGGGGTCGTGGACCTTCCCGTCGAGGGAGACGACGTCGGCGCAGGCGAGGCCGTTCTCCGCTATGACGGCGGGGACGCGGTAGCGCTCGCAGAGATAGCGCACGCCGTAGTTGAAGACCTCCGGCGTGATGGGCCAGCCGAGCGAGGTGCGCGGGAAGCCGGGATAGAGCGGCACGAACTGATAGCCGTCCCCGGCGGCGCGAACGCGGTCGCCGTGGTAGATGTTGTAGCCCGCAAAGTCGGGCGCGCAGCGGATTATATCGAGCTCGCGACCCGTGACGGACGACGCGAGGCGCTCGAGCTCCGTGCCGGCGCACTCGGGGTATTCGCCGGTGAAGATGGGGTCGAGCAGCCAGTTGTGCGAGAACATGGGCCGGCCCGCGGCGGTGTCGAAGGTCGCGCGGCGCGCGGCGTCGATGTCGGCGGCGCTCTCCGTGTCGGGATAGCACAGCCGCCCGGTGGAGACTATGCCCACCCGGCAGAGCGGGTCGGCGGCCTTTGCGGCGCGCATGGCGAGGCCGTGGGCGAGCTGCTGGTTCACGAGTACGCCGAACTGCCCGTCGAGGCCCAGGACGCGCCCGGGCGCGTGGGAGCCGTCGCCGTAGCTCATGGTGACGGTGCACTGGGGCTCGTTGAGCGTGAAATACACCCTGACGCGCCCGTTCATGCGCCGGGCGAACTCGCCGGCAAAGCGCGCGAAGCGCTCCGCCGTCTCGGCCTTGGTCCAGCCGCCCATCTCCTCGAGCGCCTGTGGGAGCTCCCAGTGGTAGAGCGTGACGCAGGGCTCGACGCCGTTTTCCAGGCAGCAGTCTATGAGGCGGGAGTAATAATCGAAGCCGGCCTCGTTCCAGCTCCCGCCGCCCTCCGGGTCGCAGCGCGCCCAGCTGGCGGAGAAGCGGTAGGCGTCCGCGCCGAGGCCGCGCACGAGCGCGACGTCCTCGGCATAGCGGTGATAGGAGTCGCAGGCCGTGTCGCCGTTCTCGCCGTTGTCTATCATGCCGGGCGTGTGCGAGTACACGTCCCACACGGAGAGCCCGCCGCCGTCGGCGGTGGAGTGGCCCTCTATCTGCGCGGCGGCGCTCGCGGCGCCGAATATGAAGCCCTTGGGGAAAATTATGGACATACGTACCTCCTTGACGGCGAGTCAGCTTATGAGCTCGCGGGCCTGCTTGCCGCTCAGGCTCTCGACCTCGAAGTCGAGGATGTTCACCCCGGCCCAGTCGCGCTCTATGGCGGCCTCGACGGCCTCATCGGGCAGGGCGGGGCAGTATTTGCGGCAGAGAAGGCGGAGCGCGGCGCGCTTTTCCGCGTCATCGGCGAGCTCACGCGCCTGCCCGAAGGCTATGGCGCTCACATAGCGGGTCGTAAATTCCTCGGGGACGACGTCGTCGCGCTCGACGGCGCAGAAGCTCGCCTTCGCGCAGCGGCGCAGGGCGTCGAGCTTGTGCCCGGCCCGGGCGC
>DVKN01000098.1 GCA_018716005.1 Candidatus Scatomorpha stercoravium | reverse complement strand
AGGGCACATTCCCTTCTGTAACGTACGATACGCTGTACGTCCCCTCTCATGGCTCCCCTTCGTAAGGGGAGCTGTCAGCGAAGCTGACTGAGGGGTCGAACGTCGCCATTTGCTTCATCGTAGGCTCATCTTTATAAACAGCTGCGAATGGCTGCCCGCGGGGCGTCGAGGACGCCGCCCCTTACGGTTGGGAGGTAAACAGACGTTTCCGCAACCATATAACGCCGTCGCAGATGGCGGGGTAATGGCGCACCGGGGACGGTGCGCCCTACTGGCGGGATGCACAAATCAGACCGGCCCAAATTATACACGCTGCACAAATTCCGACCGCCTACACCCCCCTGGCTCCATAAGACCCGGGGGGCGAAAAAGACGTAAAAGCCTAATAAGGGGGGGTGGCTCCATAAGGCCCGGGGGGCGAAAAAGACGTAAAAGCCTAAAAAGGGTGGCACGGGGGCTTTTACGCCTTTTTAGGCTTTTTCGTACCGGGTCCGTGTTTAGCCACCCCTATGCGGTGACCAACGCAAGGGAGGGCGGGGACGCCCTCCCCTACAAGCACCCCATAACGTCGGAAAAGCCGCCCGGCATAGTCACCGGGCGGCTAACGCTATTCAACTGCCCAACGCGAAGTCTCGCATTGTCAGCCGAGACACTCGGCCGGGAAGAATTCGTCGGTGGGGAAGCTTATCTGCGAGAAGATGGAGCAGGGGTCATCCTGGCAGCTGCCGCCGGGGCAGTCTTTGTCGGGGATGCAGTAGTCGTAGGCGGGGATGAGCAGCTGGGTATCGCGCTCGAGGCGGACTATGCTGAACTGGCCGAGGGTCACGTAGAGGCGCTTGGGGGTGTCGGCGGTGACTATGGCGTCGCCGAAGCGGTTGAGGATATAGGCCGGGATATCCGGCTGGTTCCCCTCGGGGCAGACGCATCGGGCGGTGTCGACGAGCTTGAGGTGCAGCGCTATGGGGTCTACGGCGTCGACGGAGGCTATCGGGAGGCCGTCCGCCTCCCCGGCGATGGACATGGGGTCGGACGAGAAGGTCTTCGCCGTGCCTATGCCGCCGCAGAGCATGACGCGCTTAGTAAAGATTGCGAGGCCGGTGACGGTGTTCCCGCCCGGGGAGGTCTCGCCGGTTATGCGGTAGTAATAGGTGACGTCGACGGCGTACCAGCCGTTATTGAAGGTTATGGCCTCCACGTTCACGTCCGCGTAGAGCAGCTCCGCGCTCTTGGGCCGCACGGAGAGGGCGGAATCTATGTACTGCTGCGAGCTCGCGGTCGGCCAGACGCGCAGGTCCTCTATGCAGTCCTTGCTGCGGCAGGCGTCGAAAATCTTCCTCGTGTGTATGCATACGGCCTCGCGGATACAGCTCTTATCCTCCGCGGCGCCGGTCGTATTGTCTGCCATGGGCTCTCCTCCTTATATAATTTGAAGCCGCGCTTCATCACAGTCTATGCGCGCAGGAAAAGAGTTGTGCCCGGCGGAAAAATATGATATAATGCACAGGTTAAGAAAGGGGGCCGCGGGCATGGAGAGATTCGGTTTCATACACGGCGAGCTGGACACGAAAATACTCATACTCTACGTCCTGCGTCAGCTGCCGAGCCCCGTGGACGAGGCGACGCTGACGGAGCTGTGCTCCTTTGACGGCGGCGTGGGCTGGTTCGACTTCAAGGAATGTCTCGCGAGCCTGGTGGCGACGGGCCATGTGGACAAGCTGCCCGGCGGCTATTACATGATAACGGACAAGGGCCGCGCCAACGGCGAGGCGGTGGAGTCGAGCATCCCCTTCTCCGTGCGGGACAAGGCCAGCCGCCTCCTCGCGCCCCTGGCCGCGCGCATGAGCCGGGACAATATGATAGGCGCCTCGCACGTGAGCTGCAAGGCCGGGGGCGTCACGGTGACGCTCTCGCTCTCCGACGGCAAGGGCGAGATACTCTATATGCGCGTCCTCGCGCCCGACGCCAAGTGCGCCGAGGCCATGGAGAAGCGCTTCCGCGCCGAGGCCGAGGACATATACGGCCGGATAGCCGAAATACTGACTACGGATGGGAAGAAATAAGACATGAAAACCTGGATACCCGAGGGCTATAAGAGCATCCTCTCAGTCTACGACACGCAGAAGGCCATCGGCCTCATGAAGCGCCTCTTCGCGGACAATTTCGCCGGCGCGCTGAACCTCATGCGCGTCTCCGCGCCGCTCTTCGTCGACGGCGGCAGCGGCATAAACGACAACCTCAACGGCTACGAGCGGCCGGTCGACTTCGAGATAGCGCACTCCGGCATACACTGCCAGGTCGTGCAGTCCCTCGCCAAGTGGAAGCGCGTCGCCCTCAAGCGCTACGAGCTCTGGCCCGGCAAGGGCATCTACGCCGACATGAACGCCATCCGCCGCGATGAGGACGAGCTCGACAACCTGCACTCCGTCTACGTCGACCAGTGGGACTGGGAGAAGGTGATTCTCCCCGGCGAGCGGAACGTCGACTACCTCAAGAGCACGGTGCTGGACATAGTCCGCGCCCTCGCCGACACGCAGGCCACGCTGCGGGCCATATACCCCGCCCTGACCGCCCTGCCCGAGCTCGAGCGGAGCGTCAGCTTCGTCACCGCGCAGGAGCTCGAGGACCGCTGGCCCGATAAGACGCCCAAGGAGCGCGAGAACGCCTACGTAAAGGAGCACCCCACGGCCTTCATCATGGGCATAGGCGCGCCGCTCAAGTCCGGCAGGCCCCACGACGGCCGCTCCCCCGACTATGACGACTGGAGCCTCAACGGCGACATCCTGGTCTGGGACAGCGTCCTCGGCTGCGCCATAGAGCTCTCCAGCATGGGCATCCGCGTAGACCCCGAGAGCCTGGATAAACAGCTCACGGCCTCCGGCTGCGACGACAGGCGCAGCCTCTGGTACCACCGCCAGCTCCTCGCCGGCGAGCTCCCGCTCTCCATAGGCGGCGGCATAGGCCAGAGCCGCATGAGCATGCTCCTCCTGGGCAAGGCCCACATAGGCGAGGTGCAGTGCTCCACCTGGGACGCGGA
>DVKN01000097.1 GCA_018716005.1 Candidatus Scatomorpha stercoravium | reverse complement strand
ACCACGAGCCGCAACCCGCGCTCCACCGTGGGCACGGTGACGGAGATATATGACTATCTCCGCCTGCTGTGGGCGCGTATCGGCGTCCCGCACTGCCCGAAGTGCGGCAGGGAGATACGCCAGCAGACGATAGACCAGATTGTCGACCAGGTCATGGCCTGGCCGGAGGGGACGCGCATCCAGGTGCTGGCCCCCGTCGTGCGCTCGCGCAAGGGCGAGCACGCGAAGGTCTTCGAGGACGCGCGCAAGAGCGGCTACGTCCGCGTGCGCGTGGACGGGAACGTCTATGACCTCAGCGAGGAGATAGCCCTCGACAAGAATAAGAAGCACAATATCGAGGTCGTCGTCGACCGCCTCGTCGTACGCGAAGACAGCGCGCGCCGCCTAACGGACAGCGCGGAGACGGCGGCGTCCCTCTCCGGCGGGCTCGTGCTCGTGAACGACGTCTCCACGGGCGCGGAGCAGCTCTTTTCGCAGAACTACGCCTGCGAGGACTGCGGCATATCCATAGAGGAGCTCGCGCCGAGGATGTTCTCCTTCAACAGCCCCTACGGCGCCTGCCCGACCTGCTCCGGCCTCGGGACGCAGCTGAGGGCCGACCCGCGGCTCATCGTCGGGAACCCGAACCTCAGCATACTCGAGGGCGGCATCCAGGCCCCCGGCTGGGGCAACGCGAAGGCGGACTCTATAGCCAAGATGTACTACGACGCGCTCGCGAAGAAGTACCGTTTCAAGCTCACGACGCCGATAAAGGACCTGCCCCGCGCGGCCATGGACGCGCTCATGTACGGCACGAACGGCGAGCCGCTGGAGCTGCAATACGACACCGCGCGCGGCAAGGGCGTGCTCCGCCAGCCCTTCGAGGGCCTCGTGAACAGCATAGAGCGCCGCTACCGCGACACGCAGAGCCAGAGTATGCGCGAGGAGTACGAGCAGTACCTCGGCGAATACCCCTGCCCCGACTGCGGCGGGAAGCGCCTCAAAAAGGAGGCCCTCGCCGTCACCGTGGGCGGGCTCTCGATAATGGACTTCTGCGATATGCCCGTGACGAAGTCCCTCGCCTTCATAGAGGAGCTGCCGGAAAAGCTCTCCGTCCGCGAGCGCATGATTGCGGACATGATACTCAAGGAGATACGCTCCCGGCTGCACTTCCTCGCGAGCGTGGGACTGCAGTACCTCACCCTCTCGCGCGCGGCGGCGACGCTCTCGGGCGGCGAGAGCCAGCGCATAAGGCTCGCCACGCAGATAGGCTCCTCGCTCGTCGGCGTGCTCTACGTCCTCGACGAGCCGAGCATCGGCCTGCACCAGCGCGACAACGGGAAGCTCATCGCCACGCTCAAGGAGCTGCGCGACCTCGGCAACACGCTCATAGTCGTCGAGCACGACGAGGACACCATGCGCGCCGCCGACTGGATAGTGGACATAGGCCCCGGCGCGGGCGTCCACGGCGGCGAGGTCGTCGCCCAGGGTACGGCGGAGGACATCATGGCCGAGTCCAGGAGCCTCACGGGCCAGTACCTCTCCGGCGCGAGGAAAATCCCCGTCCCCGCCAAAAGGCGGAAGGGGAACGGGAAGTTCCTCACCATCCGCAACGCGCGGGAGAACAATCTCAAGGGCATAGACGTCCAAATACCGCTGGGCGTCCTCACCTGCGTCACCGGCGTCTCCGGCTCGGGCAAGTCGAGCCTCATAAACGAGGTGCTCTACAAGACCCTCGCCGCGGAGAAGAACCGCGCCCACGTCCGCCCCGGCAGGAGCGACGGCATAGAGGGCCTCGAGAACGTCGACAAGGTCATATGCATAGACCAGAGCCCCATAGGCCGCACGCCGAGGAGCAACCCGGCGACGTATACGGGCGTCTTCAACGACATACGCGAGCTCTTCTCCACCACGAACGACGCCAAGCTGCGCGGCTACGGCCCCGGCAGGTTCAGCTTCAACGTCAAGGGCGGCCGCTGCGAGGCCTGCTCCGGCGACGGCCTCATAAAGATAGAGATGCACTTCCTGCCCGACGTCTACGTCCCCTGCGACGTCTGCAAGGGCAAGCGCTACAACCGCGAGACGCTGGAGGTGCGCTATAAGGGCAAGAACATCTCCGAGGTGCTGGACATGACCGCCGAGGAGGCGGCGCGCTTCTTCGAGAACATCCCGCGCATACACGACCGCATACAGACGCTCTGCGACGTGGGACTCGGCTACGTGAAGCTCGGCCAGTCGAGCACAACGCTCTCCGGCGGCGAGGCGCAGCGCGTGAAGCTCGCGACGGAGCTCAGCAAGCGCTCCACGGGCCAGACGGTGTACGTCCTCGACGAGCCCACGACCGGCCTGCACACCGCCGACGTGCAGAAGCTCATAAACATCCTTGACCGCCTCGCCGACGCGGGCAACACCGTCGTCGTCATTGAGCACAACCTCGACGTCATAAAGGTCGCCGACCACATCATCGACCTCGGCCCCGAGGGCGGCGACGGCGGCGGCGAGATAGTCTTCGAGGGCACGCCCGAGGGCTGCGCCGAGTGCGCCGCGAGCGCGACGGGCGAGTATCTGAAGAAGGCGCTGGAATGACGGACTATATCGTAAACTCCCTCACGGGGCAGGACCTGGGCGCGTACTTCGTCACGCTTATCGTGTCGATGATCCCCGTCATTGAGCTGCGCGGGGCCATACCGCTCGGCGTCGGCCTCGGCCTCGACCCGCTCGACGCCATGTGGGTGAGTATGCTGGGCAATATGCTGCCCGTGCCGTTCATAATACTGTTCATCCGGCCCATATTCGCATGGATGACGCGCAAAAGCGAGCGGCTGGGCCGCCTCGCCGCGAGGCTTCAGGCCCGGGCCGAGGGCAAGTGGGACAAGGTCCACCGCTATCAGTTCTTCGGCCTCGCCGTCTTCGTCGGCATACCTCTGCCCGGGACGGGGGCCTGGACGGGTGCGCTCGTTGCCGCGGTCATGGATATGCGCCTGCGCAGCGCGCTCCCGAGCATACTGCTGGGCGTCGCGGCGGCCGGGCTCATCGTCACCGGCATCACATACGGCTTCACGGGCTTCTTCGCATGAGGCACGGGACAAACCCGCCCGTGCATAGTATGGCATGGGGGTGGGACCATGCTCGTGAATATTCTCGCCGCGCTGGCCGTCTCGGCGCTGCTCGCGCTCGTAATATGGCTGCTGCGCGGGCATATGCTGACGCCCGTGCGGGCGGGGGAGGACCTGCGCCTCACCGTCGTGGTGGAGGTCAGCGGCTCCGGAGAGGGGCTTGAGGCGGCAGTGCGCGCCATCGCGTGGCTGCGCGAGAACGGCACGCTGCCCTGTGAGATTGAAATACGCGGCTCCGGCCTGAGCGAAGCCGCGCGCGAGACGGCGGAGGCCCTCGCGCGCGACGGGAGGGCTGAGTTTATCGGGGAAGGGACTTAGTTGCAAGAGGAAGAACTGCAGGAGCTCTACGGCAAGATTACCGCCGTCGTCTACACAAATGAAGAAAACGGCTGGACGGTGCTGCGCCTCGAGAGCAGCGAGGACGGCGGCGCGGCCACGGTCGTCGGCACGCTGCCCGCCGCCTATCCGGGCGAGGACCTACACGTCTTCGGCAAGTGGGTGACCCATCCCAGCCACGGGCGGCAGTTCGCGGCCGAATACGCCGAGCGCAGCCTCCCGCGCACGAAGGAGGCCATATACGCCTACCTCGCCGGGCGCGCCGTGAAGGGCATAGGCCCCGCCACCGCGGCGCTCATCGTCGACCGCTTCGGCGACCGCACGCTCGAGGTGCTCGAGAGCTCGCCCGCCGAGCTCACGGGGATACGCGGCATTTCCGCCGCGAAGGCCGAGAAGATATCCCGCGACTTCCGCCGCCAGGCGGGGCTGAGGCGGCTCATGGAGTTCCTGTGCGCGCATGAGATAAAGCCGCTCCTGGCCGTGCGGCTCTACCGCTTCTACGGCGAGGACGCCATGGAGACCGTGAACGCCGACCCCTATATCCTCGCCTCGCCCCACATAGGCGGCAGCTTCGCCGAGGCGGACCGCCTGGCCTTCGACCTCGGCGGCGAGGCCGGCGACGAGCGGCGCGTGCGCGCGGCGGCGGTCTTCGAGCTCAGGCACAACTCCGGCAACGGGCACTGCTTCATCCCCACGGACAAGCTCGCCGCCGTCACCGCCCAGTTCATCGGCGTCGCCGCGGAGGACGCCGTTCGCGCGGTGGATACACTCGTCGGCGACGGCACGCTCGTGCGCGCGTCGCTCGCCGGGCGCGACGTCTGCTACCTCGCGGAGCTCTACGAGGCGGAGACGCGCGTGGCCGAACGCCTGCGCGCCATGGCCGCGGACAGCGTCCCGCCCTGCGGCGCCGAGGGCATCATAGAGCGCATCGAGGCCCGCCGCGGCGTAAAATACGCGCCCTTGCAGCGCGAGGCCGTAGCCCTCGCGGCGAACAGCCGGGTCATG
>DVKN01000096.1 GCA_018716005.1 Candidatus Scatomorpha stercoravium | reverse complement strand
TAAGGCCCCGGGGGCGGAAAAGACTAAAAAGCCAAAAAGGGGGGGTGGCTCCATAAGACCCGGGGGGCGGAAAAGACTAAAAAGCCAAAAAGGGTGGCGCGGGGGCTTTTACGCCTTTTAGGCTTTTTCGTACCGGGTCCGTGTTTGGGCAACCCCATGCGGTGACCAACGCAATGGCGCACCGGGGACGGTGCGCCCTACAAGCTCCCCATAACGCAGGAAAAGCCGCCCGGCATAGTTACCGGGCGGCTAACGCTATCTAATTGCCAACGCGAAGACTCGCATTGTCAGCGGCGACACGCCGCATTACTTTATCAGCTTCGCGACTTCTTCGGCGAGGTCGTCCTGGCGCTTCTCGATGCCTTCGCCCTTTTCGAAGCGGATGTAGCCGTTCACCGTGATGGTGGTGCCCAGGGCCTTGGCGACGTTGGCGACGTGCTGCTCGACGGAGACCTTATCGTCCTTGACGAAGGGCTGCTGCATGAGGCAAATCTCGGAGAAGTACTTGTTGAGGCCGCCCATGACTATCTTCTCGATGATGGCGTCGGGCTTCTTCGCGTTCTTCGGGTCCTCCTTGGCCTGGAGGAGGCGGACGCGCTTCTCGTTTTCGATGAACTCCTCGCTGACCTGGCTCTTATCGAGGAACTGCGGGTTGAGCGCGGCGACCTGCATGGCGAGGTCCTTGCCCAGCTCGGTGACGGCCTCGTCGGCCTCGTGGCCGGCGCCGACGGTGAGGTTCATCAGCACGGCGATGCGGCCGCCCATGTGGACGTAGGGGACGTTGACGCCGCTGTCGTAGCGGCCGAAGCGGCGGACCTTGATGTTCTCGCCAATGACGAGGACCTTCTCGTTCTGCTCCTCGAGGACGGTCTTCTCGCTGCCGGGGTACTTGCAGGCGAAGAGGGCGTCGAGGTCTGCGGGGTTATCCTTCGCGACGACCTGGGCGACGTTCTTCACGTAGTCGACGAAGAGCTCGTTCTTCGCGACAAAGTCGCTCTCGGCGTTGACCTCGACGATGGAGCCCACGCCGCACTCGGGGCAGACCCAGGCGTAGGCCATGCCCTCGGCCGCGATGCGGCCGGCCTTCTTCTGAGCGGCGGCGAGGCCCTTCTCGCGCAGCCACTCGATGGCCTTGTCCATGTCGCCGTCGGAGGCGGCAAGGGCCTTCTTGCAGTCCATCATGCCGACGCCGGTGGCCTCGCGGAGGTTCTTAACATCTGCTGCTGTAAAAGCCATGATAGTATCTTCCTTCCGTATTATATAAACGTTGGGGGTGGATTACTCGGCGTCCTCGGCCTCGGCGGCCTTGGCCTCTTCCCCGGCGGCCTCGTCGGCGCCCTGGCGGCCCTCCTGCACGGCGTTGGCCATGGTGGAGCTTATGAGCTTAATCGCGCGGATGGCGTCGTCGTTGGCGGGTATCACGTAGTCGACCTCGTCGGGGTCGCAGTTGGTGTCGACGATGGCGATAATGGGGATGTGCAGCTTGCGGGCCTCGGCAATCGCGTTGTGCTCCTTGCGGGAGTCGACGATGAAGAGGGCGCCGGGGAGGCGCTTCATGTCCTTGACGCCGCCGAGGTACTTCTCGAGCTTGGCCATCTCGCCCATGAGCTTCATGACTTCCTTCTTGGGCAGCATATCGAAGGTGCCGTCCTCCTGCATACGCTTGAGCTGGCCGAGGCGCTCGATGCGGGTGCGCATGGTCTTGAAGTTGGTGAGCATACCGCCGAGCCAGCGGGCGTTCACGTAGTACTGGCCGACGCGCTCGGCCTCCTCCTTGATGGTGTCGGCGGCCTGCTTCTTGGTGCCGACGAAGAGGATGTTCTGGCCGTTGGCGGCGAGGTCGCGGACGAAGTTATAGGCCTCTTCCAGCTTCTTCGCGGTCTTCGCGAGGTCGATGATGTAGATGCCGTTGCGCTCGCAGTAAATGTACTCCGCCATCTTGGGGTTCCAGCGGCGGGTCTGGTGGCCGAAATGCACGCCGGCCTCCAGAAGCTGCTTCATGGTTACGACTGCCATTGTTTGTTTCCTCCTTTAGTTTGTTATTACCTCCGGGGCGGGTCAGCTCCCCGCGACCCAGCCGGACACCAATCCGGCCACCGGGTCGGAGATCGCCGCATCCCGTGTGTAATGCCGATATATTATAGCAAAAGCCCCCGCGTAATGCAAGGGCTTTTTATATTAAATTGTAAGGAAATTTCCCCAGCCCGGCGTCAGGCGAAGGCGGCGGTGTCGGTATTTATTGTGCTGGGGGAGTTATTTACTATGTCTTCGCCGTTATTTACGAAGCGGCAGGAGGGGAAGCGGAGGGGCATATTGCCGGGGACACGCTCTATGAGGACGGCGGTGGCGTTATTCTCGAAGCTGCAATCGGAGTAGTAGGCGCTCGAGCCGTTCGAGAATTCGGAGTCGAAGACGAAGCCGCGGCCGTTATCCCGCAGCGTGCAGCCGCTCAGGCCGACCCAGCCGCCGTTCCCGGAGTAGACGGCCGTATCCCAGCCCGTAAAGGTGCAGCCGAAGGCGTTGACCGTCCCCGCGGAGTCGAGCCCTGTCCCGCCGTCCCCGGCAAGGGTCAGGTCGTACAGGCAGCTCGGCTGCCCCGTGTTCGAGACGAAGCGCAGCGTACCGGTGAAGACCGTGCCGCTCCCCGAGCCGACGAGCGTATAGCCCCGCCGCGTGAGGTCTAGCCCGCCGGAGTAGGTCACGGCGGGGAGGTGGATATACACGCTCGCCTCCTCGCCGTATTCGTCGGCGAGCCGGTAGACGAGGGCCTGCAGCTCCTCTATCGTGTCCATGGCCTCGTCCTCGGGATAGATGTGCACCGCCGGCTGCACCTCGGCCCGGACGGTCTGCCGCAGGCGGATTACGTCCCCGTTCGTCATGCGGATAATCCAGACAATGTCGTTCACGCCGCTGTCCCAGCTGACGTCGAGGCGCGAGGCGAGCGCGGCGCCGGGGAAGTCCTCCATGTACTGCGGCTGATTGCAGCTCACGGCCGCCGCGCCGTCCCTCGGCACGCTCGAGACGGAGCAGCTCTCCGTCAGCGCGAGGAAGCGCTCGCCCGCGGGCTCGAGCGTGGAGTTGTCCAGCACGAACAGGAGGCTCGGATAGCCCACGGAGCCGCCCTCGGCCACGAGGTCGCTGCGCTCCCTCTCGCCCGCCAGGGGCATATCGGAGCCGGTGTTGAAGGCCAGCACGAGGCGGAAATCCCCCTCCTCGCAGCTGTACACGGTGTCGGCCGGGATATCCTCGAAGCCCTCCGTGGGGGCGGGCGTACCGGCAGGCGCGGGGCTCTCCGCGGCCGGAGCGCCGGGGGAGGAGGCTCGCCCAAGGAAATATCCGCCGCCAAAGGCCAGCGCCAGCGCGAGCACTCCCCCGAGCACGGCGAAAATGCGCCCCCTCCGCCGGGGCGGGGCGCTCATGGGCAGCTTGTCGCGCTGCACGGTCTCGCAGTGCGGGCAGAAGGCCGCGCCGTCGGGCAGCTCGGCTCCGCAGTTAATGCATTCCTTGCTCATTTACAGGGCCTCCATAAGATCCAGCGCGCTCTGGTAGCGCCGCTCCGGGTTTATCATCGTACACTTCTGGACTATCCGCCCCATCCTCCCGGGCGCAGTCACGCGAGAGGGATGCCGCCGGGTCAGCATGACGTTCAGCAGCACGCCGAGGGAATATATGTCCGCCCGCGCGTCGGACTGCGCGAGGCCGTACTGCTCCGGCGCGGCGTAGCCGGTGGTCCCGAGCACCTGGGTGTCCTCATCCCGCCCGGGCCGGAAGAAGCGCGCGGCGTCAAAGTCTATGAGCACGGCCTCGCTGCCGCGCAGGAGCACGTTCTCGGGCTTTATGTCCCGGTGCACCGCGCCCATCGAGTGCAGCACCCAGAGCGCCTCGCAGAGCTGCCGGGCTATGTCCCGCGCCTCGCGCACGCCGAGCTCGCCCGCCTCGAGCAGGAAGGCGAGCGTGTCGCCCCGGACGTATTCCTCGAGCACCGCCGTGCGGCCCGAGAGCGAGCCGGCCTCGTATATGACCGGGAGGTGCGGGTTCGTGACCTCGAGCAGCCTCCGGTACACGCCGCCCCCGCCCTCGAACTGGCGGAAGACATACCGCTCCCCGCTAGAGCGCCGGCGCACGAGGGCGACGCGGCCCCTCGCGCTCTCCTTGAGCAGCCGGACGGTGTCGTATTCTGTTTGCACAGCCCTCACCAGGGCGCTGTAGACATCCATCGAATCCCTCACTATGCTGGCTGCATATTGCATTTCCGGGCGAAATTCGGTAATATTATAGCGTTATTATAGCCGCTTTGTCCGGCTTTGTAAAGGCGGGGTTTGCATGGTAAACAAGACTACGGGCGACGTAGAGCGCGCGCTGGCCGCCGCCGGGAGCCTGGACGGCTTCCTGAGCGAGAACGAGGGGGAATTCACGGAGAGGGGATTGCAGGAGCTGCTTGGGCGCCTGTTCGACAGGCGGGGCATATCCAAGGCCGCGCTCGCCAAGGAGTCGGGCATGAGCGAGATATACCTGCACCAGATTTTCGCCGGCAGGCGCAGCCCCTCGCGCGGGCGGCTCATAAGCCTCAGCTTCGGCCTCCGGGCTACGCTCGAGGAGACGCAGGAGCTGCTCCGGCGCGCCTCGCTCGCGAGGCTCTATGCGCGGCGCCGCCGGGACGCGATTATAATCTACGGCCTCACGCACGGGCTCGGCCTCTTCGAGGTGAACGACAAGCTCTTCACCGAGGGCGAGGAGACGCTCTTCTGAAATCCCGCTTGAAAACTGCGGCGCTCTGTGATAAAGTTCTCCTGACTTGAGAATTATCCGGGGTGAGAGAGTGAAAAATCCCATGCTGCGCGCGGCGGGGGAGTTCCTGCGCGCGTTCGTGAAGTGGCTCGCCGTCGCGGCCGTGACCGGGGCCGCGGGCGGGCTCATAGGCTCAGCCTTCTACCTCGCCGTCGCGGGGGCGACGGGCCTGCGCGAGGCCCACGGCTGGCTCATATGGCTGCTGCCCATAGCCGGGGCCGCGATTGCGCTCATGTACCGCGCGCTGCGCCTCGACGGGCTCGGGACGGACACGGTCATCGACGCCATACACGAGGGCCGGGCGATAAAGCCGCTCCTGGTGCCGGTCATCTTCGCCGCCACGGCGCTCACGCATCTGTGCGGCGGCAGCGCGGGCCGCGAGGGCGCGGCGCTTCAGATAGGCGGCGGCCTGGGCCAGAACATAGCCCGGCTCTTCCGCCTCGACGACAAGGACAGGCGGCTCGGCACCCTCTGCGGGATGAGCGCGCTCTTCTCCGCCCTCTTCGGGACGCCGCTCACGGCGACCATCTTCGCCCTCGAGGTCATCAGCGTCGGAGAGCTCTATTACGCCGGGCTCGTGCCCTGCCTCGCGAGCGCGCTCGTATCCTACGGCGTCACGGGCCTCTTCGGCATCGCGCCCACGCACTTCGAGGTCATCGCGCCGGCCCTCACGGCGGATATGCTCTGGCGCGTCGCCCTGCTCGGCGCGGCCGCGGCGCTCATGAGCGTAATACTCTGCGAGACCATGCACGGCGGCGAGCGCCTCGCGCGCAAATACGTCCCGAACGGCGTGCTCCGGGCCGTCCTCGGCGGGGCCGCCGTCGTCGCGCTCACCTATATCTGCGGCACGACGGACTATAACGGCGCGGGCACGGGCGTCATCGCCGCCGCGATTGAGGAGGGGACGGCGAGGCCCTGGGCCGCCGCGCTCAAGCTCGTATTCACCGCCGTCACGCTCTCATGCGGCTTCAAGGGCGGGGAGATGGTGCCGACCTTCTTCATAGGCTCCACCCTCGGCTGCGCCCTCGGCCCGCTGCTGGGCATCCCGGCCGGATTCGCCGCCGCGACGGGCCTCGCCGCCCTCTTCTGCGCCGCCGTGAACTGCCCCGTCGCCGGGGTCATACTCGCCATAGAGCTCTTCGGAGCCGACGGCGCCGTCTACTTCGCCGCCGCCACAGCCGTCTCATATATGCTAAGCGGCTACTCCGGCCTCTACCGCAGCCAGAAAATCATCTACTCCAAGCTCAAAGCCGAATACATAGACATCCACGCCAAATAGCGGCGTGTCGCCGCGGACAATGCGAGACTTCGCGTTGGGCAGTAAAATAGCGTTAGCCGCCCGGTAACGAAACCGGGCGGCTTGTTCTGCGTTATGAGTGGGAGCATGATTAAGGACGCCCAAGCAAAACCGGACACGTGACCTTAATCCACTTAATTTACTTAATTTCCACGTATGCAAGTGAAAAATCGGGGGCCGTGGAGGGCGAGGCGCGCGGAAAAAATATGAGTTTTCTGTTGACAGTTGCGTATATATGTGTTATAATGTATATGGGGGAGTATATTGTCTACGTACAACGAGGCTTTATATGCCTTTGCATACTTGAGGATGCGTCACGCTCCCACCCCCTGTAGGGCGCACCGTCCCCGGTGCGCCGTTGCGCTGCCATACGCGATGGCGTTATATGGTTGCTGAAACGTGGGTCACGCACCCACCCGTAGGGGGCGGCGTCCTCGACGCCCCTTGGGTTGCCATATAATATGGAGTTATATGGGTGGTGAAAGGTTGGTGAGTGGTTATAGATTAGGTAGGTAAGAGTATATAACCCAACCTTTCCTCACCACTTACCGGAAGCCATCCTCACCCGATGTAGGGGAGGGTGTCCTCACCCTCCCTCTCGCCGTGAGGCGAGAAATG
>DVKN01000095.1 GCA_018716005.1 Candidatus Scatomorpha stercoravium | reverse complement strand
GTCTCCGGGCACAGCCCGGCGGGGAGTCTGAGGGACGCTTTCTTTTGTCGCCACAAAAGAAAGCGCCCCTCAGAAATCTTTTACCGGCGGCAGCGCCGCACAACCGTCTCATGGCTCACAGCCATGACCAGCGTAATCCCAAGCAGATACCACGGCAGCAGCTCGACGTCGACATGGTTCGCGATGAGCCCGAAGAGCGGCGGCGCGGCTATGTTGCCTATGTAGGCGCAGGACATCTCGAGGCCTATCATGGACTGCGAGAGCCCGGGGCCGAAGTGCTCGGGCGTGGAGTGGATGATGGCCGGGTATATCGGCGCGCAGCCGAGCCCCGCGAGGACGAGACCCGCGAGCGTCCAGCCCGTGCCGAGGGGCAGTATGACGAGCACGAGCCCGCAGAGCAGCACGCCCTGCCCGAGGCGTATCATGTCGTCGTCGCGCAGCTTCATCGTGAGGAAGCCGCCCAGCGCGCGCCCGGCGGTTATGCCGAGGTAGAAGAGGCTCGCGAAATTGGCCGCCTCCGCCTCGCCGACGCCGCGGTGCATGACGAGGTAGCTGCTGGCCCAGAGCCCGGCGGTGGCCTCCACGGCCTGATAGCACAGGAAGCTCAGCAGCATGGCTTTCGCGCCGGGGAGGGATATGAGCTTCGCCTTGCTTATGGGCGCCGCGGGGGCGGCCTCCCCGGGGTCCGCGCCGGGCGCGGCGCGCTTTTTCCAGAGCGGGAGAGTGACAAAGAGGATGGCCGTGAGCCCGGCCTGGAGCAGGGCGACGGCCTGATAGCCCGCCGGCCAGCCGCGCCCGCCGGAGAGGGCCCAGCCCATGATGTACGGGCCCAGCGATGCGCCTATGCCCCACATGCAGTGCAGCCAGCTCATGTGGCGGCTCTTGTAGTGCAGGGCGACATAGTTGTTGAGCGCGGCGTCCACGCTGCCCGCGCCGAGGCCGTAGGGCACGGCCCAGAGCAGGAGCGGCCAGTACGAGCGGCTCCATGAGAAGCCGGCGAGCGCGAGCGCCGTCACGCCGACGCTTATTGCCGTGACGCGGCCGGGGCCGATCGCGCGGGTGACGCGGTCGCTGAAGAACGCGCTCACCACCGTCCCGGCGGATATGACCGTGGAGACTATCCCGGCGTAGGACACGGGCACGCCGAATTCGAGGTACATCGTCGGCCAGGCCGAGCCGAGCAGGGCGTCGGGAAGGCCCAGGGAGATGAATGAAAGGTAGATTACAGCGAGCAGAAGCGAGTACATTTCCCGCCCTCCTGTGAAAAATAATCGAGCGCTATTATAATAGCGGCAATTAGGGCTTGATTCAAGCGAAATTCCGGCGTATAATAGACTAAAATCGACGAACAGGAGGGATGCGCCATGCTGCGTGAGGTGTGCAGCGTCGACGTAAATGAGGCCCTGCGGGAGCTGACGCTCCACGGCACGCCGGACTTTGAGTGCGCGGCCTACGAGCTGAGCTTCCCGGCGCAGGCGGGGCAGGTGATACCCTGGCACTGGCACAGCGAGATGGAGGCCGTGTACGTCGTGGAGGGCGAGGTCGTCGTCCGCATACAGGGCGGGAGCTGCCGCGTCCGGGCGGGGGATTGCTACGCCATAAACCGCAACGTCCTGCACAGCTATGAGGCTGAGGAGGGCGGGAGGGTGCGCTCCGTCGTCTTCAGCTCGGAATTCGTGAGCGGCGGGGCAAACACCGTCTTCGAGCAGCGCTATATGCGCCCGATGATGGAGAACCGCGCCTTCACCGGCGTGCTGCTGCGCGCGGAGGAGCACCCGGGGGTTATAGACTCGCTGCAGCGCTTCTTCACCGCGATGGCCGAGGAGCCGGAGGGCTACGAGTTCACGGCCCGCGAGGGCCTCTCGCGGCTGTGCCTGTGCCTCGCGGAGATGTACGCGGACACCGTCGTGCGCCCGGCGCGCCGCAATCTGGACACGGAGCGGGTGCAGAATATGATTGCCTACATACACGAGCACTTCGCCGAGAACGTGACGCTCGCGGACATCGCCGCCAGCGCCGCCGTGGGGGAGCGCGAGTGCGAGCGGGCCTTCAAGCGTCTCATCGGCGTCACGCCGAAGCAGTACGTCGTGAAATACCGCGTACAGCAGGCGGCCTCCATGCTCTTTACGCGCCCCGACCTGAGCATCGGCAGGGTTGGGCTCGAGTGCGGCTTCAACTCCGGGACGGTCTTCTCACGGACCTTCCGAGACTACTACAATATCACGCCGCGCGAATACAGGCGCGGGTTAAACGGCGGGGAAAAATAAAACGACCGCGGGGGCTTGAGCTCCCGCGGCCGCGTTTCCGGCCTTATTTGCCCTGATTTTTCCCCGCGATGCCGCTCTTGCGCACGGCGCGGATAAGGAAAATCGCGGCGAAGCCGGTGAAGACGCCGGTCACGACGCCGCTGGCGGCGAGGATGAGGATGTATATCATGATGCCCGGCGTGCCCGTGACGAAGACGGCGACGAGCATCTGCCCCGCATTGTGCGCGAGGGCGGCGAAGACGCTCACCACCCAGAGCAGCTTCTCCGGGAAGAGCCCCACCAGCGCGGCCATGACGGCGTAGGCGGCGAGCCCGCCGGCGACCGAGAAGAGGAAGGCCGAGAAGCCGCCCGTGAAGGCCGCGCCGAGGACGAGGCGGACGAGCAGGATGGCGAGGGCGTCCCGCCGGTTCAGTATGACCATCGCGACGAGGGTCACGATGTTCGCGAGGCCCAGCTTGACGCCGGGTATGGGCAGGAAGGGCGGGATCTGGCTCTCCGCCACGAATATGGTCAGCGCCACGGCGGCCAGGGCCGCTATCAGCGCGATGCGCCGCGAAGCTCTCATGCGTCGTCCTCCGTCACTATGTCTATGACCAGCCTGTGCGGTATGCAGGCGATGGTCTGGAAGGAGCCGGATATCCGGCCCATGCGGACGCAGGTCTGATCCGGGCAGTCCGCGCTCACGACGCTGATGCCGCCGTGCTCCACGCGCACGCGGTTCGTGCCGAGCTCGGTGGCGACGTCGAACTCATAGGGCACGGCGACGGTGGAGAGGTTTATCTCCTCGACTATCTCCTCGTCGAGCCAGATGCGCGCGGTAACGGCGCCCGTGCCCCGGACGCTCCAGAGTATGAGGAAGGCGCCCAGCGAGAGCACGAACAGAGCCGAGAACAATATGACCCAGAATTTCGTCTTACGTACCATAGCCCTACTATTTTAGTTTACATCGCGTCCATTGTCAAGCGGGGCGCGGGGTGGTATAATTACCGCCTGGATTTTATGGAGGTGTATCCATGCCGGATATCCCTGAACTCACTTCATATATAATGCTGGGCACGAAGTACCTGCTGCCGCTCCTGGCGCTGTGGGTGCTCTCGCGCTGCGTGCGCAGTATGCTCCGCGAGCGCTATGAGCCGGAGACCTGGGCCTACCTCGTAGACCTCAACGGCGAGCGGCATCCCGTGAACCACTGGGAGTGCATAGTCGGCCGCGCGGGCAGCTGCGACGTCGTGCTCGATACGCCGAGCGTCTCGCGCGTCCACGCCTCATTGCAGCGCGACGGCGGCGGCTACTGGACGGTGAGCGACCTGCGCAGCCGCGGCGGCACCTTCGTGAACGGGGAGGAGGCCGGGCTGCTCGACCCCGTGCGCGACGGCGACGTCCTCGACTTCGCGGGGGAGGAGCTCGTCTTCCAGGAGGTCACCCGCGCCGAGCGCGAATGGCTCGAGCGCCGCCGCACCGCGCCCGGCCGCTTCGTGGGCCCGGGTGTGACGCTGCTCATACTGACCCTCTTCCAGGCCTTCCTGACGCTGCAATTCACCGTCACGGCCTCGAGCGAGCACCTCATGAGCGTCTGCCTCGCCTTCCTCGCGCTCATAGTGCTCGAGTGGTTCTGCTTCCTCGTCATGAAGAGCGTGCGCCGCACCGGCTTCGAGCCGGAGACGATAGCCTTCTTCCTGAGCACGCTGGGCATGTCCGTCGCGGCCTCGAGCACGCCGGACGATATGTTCCGGCAGGTGCTCTTCCTCTGTGTGGGCGTGGCGCTCTTCTTCTTCCTCGGCTGGTGGCTGAGGGACCTGCGGCGCGTAAAGGCCGTGCGCTGGCTCGCCGCCCTCGCCGCGATGGGCCTGCTGGCGGTCACTATCGTCCTCGGCGAGGTGCGCGGCGGCTCCGGCAGCTGGCTCAACTTCGGCAGCTTCACCGTGCAGCCGAGCGAGCTCGTGAAGGTGCTGTACATCTACACCGGCGCGGCCACGCTCGACCGGCTCTTCGCGCGGCGCAACCTCTTCGTCTTCATCGTCTTCTCCGCCGTGTGCGTCTGCGCGCTCGCGCTCATGGGCGACTTCGGCACGGCGCTCGTATTCTTCACGGCCTTCCTTGTCATAGCCTTCATGCGCTCCGGCTCCTTCGCGACCATCTTCCTCGCCGTGGGCGGCGCGGCGATGGCCGGCTTCCTCGTGCTGAGCGTCAAGCCCTATGTGGCCGAGCGCTTCATGACCTGGGGCCACGCCTGGGACGACGTGTGGGACAGCGGCTACCAGCAGACCCACGCCATGAGCGCCGCCGCCTCGGGCGGCCTCTTCGGCCGCGGCGCGGGGGAGGGCAGCCTCGTCGACATCACCGCCGCGGACACGGACATGGTCTTCGCCGTCCTCAGCGAGGAGCTCGGCCTCATTATCGCCGTGCTCGCCATGTTCGCCGTCATAGCCCTCGCGCTCTTCGCCGTGCGCAACGCCGCGCGCGGGCGCTCCACCTTCTACGTGATAGCCGGCTGCGCCGCCGTCAGCCTGATGATGGTGCAGATGGGCCTCAACATCTTCGGCTCGCTGGACATCCTGCCCTTCACGGGCGTCACCTTCCCCTTCGTCTCCAAGGGCGGCACGAGCCTCGTCTCCTGCTGGATGCTCCTGGCCTTCATAAAGGCGACGGACACGCGCCGCGACGCGAGCTTCGTCGTCAGCCGTGACCCCAAGACGCCGGAGGACGACTACCATGAGGAGGACTACGCCCCGCCTGGGGACGCGCCCCGGGCCGGAAAGGAGGCCGCTCAATGAAAAAGGTAAAGCGCCGCGCGAACGCCGCGCTGCTCATAGCGCTGCTGCTCGTCGCGGGCCTCGGCGTATACATCGCGCGCCTCGCCAGGGACGGCGGGGCCTGGGCGGGATATTTCACGGGCGGGACGCCCGGCGGGACGATAATCGACCGCAGCGGCGCCGTGCTCTACGACTCCGAGGACGGCTCCGTCAGCTACGCCGCGGACGCCGCGACGCGCCTCGCCTGCTACCACCTCGTCGGCGACGGCATGGGGAACATACGCACCGGCGCGCTCCGGCAGTTCCGCGACAGGCTCACCGGCTACAGCATAGTGAGCGGGACCTCGAGCGGGAAGACGCTGCGGCTGACGGTCGACTCCTCGCTCAACGCCGCGGCCTATAACGCCCTCGCCGGGCGGAACGGGGCCGTAATGCTCATGAACTATCAGACCGGCGAGATACTCTGCATGGTCTCCGCCCCCGCCGACGACCCCGCGAACCCCAGCGGGAATCCGGCGGACGGGACGTACATAAACAAATGCCTCTCCGCGAGCTTCGTGCCCGGCAGCGTGTTCAAGCTCGTGACCCTCGCCGCGGCCATAGAGAATATGCCCGACCTCTTCGAGCGCAGCTTCTGGTGCGAGGGCAGCGCCGTCGTGGGCGGGGCCGTGCTCAACTGCACCGGCTCCCACGGCTCTCAGACCATAGAGCAGGCCCTCGCGAACTCCTGCAACTGCGCCTTCGGGGCCATAGCCCTGGAGCTCGGCGCGGACACGCTCGCCGAATACGCCGAAAAGCTCGGCTTCACGCAGGAGCTGAGCCTCGACGGGATAACCATACCCGCCGGGAAATTCGACAAAGCTGGGGAGGGCTCGATAGGCCTCGCCTGGTCCGGCATAGGCCAGTACAACGACCTGGTCGTCCCCTACGCCCTCGTGCGCTACGTCTCCGCCGTCGCGAACGGCGGCAGCGTATACGAGCCCACGCTCCTCGGCCACGGCTCGCTCGACCGCGAGACCGAGCTCCTCGGCTCCGACACCGCCGCGCGCATCGCCGAGATGATGAACTACAACGTGCAGAACGCCTACGGCGGCCAGTGGACCTTCCCCGGCCTCAACGTCTCCGCGAAGACCGGCACCGCTGAGGTCGGCGACGGCACCTCCCACGCCTGGATGACCGGCTTCCTCAACGACGCGAACCACCCCTACGCCTTCGTCGTCCTAGTCGAGAACGCCGGCGGCGGCCTCACGAACGCGGGGCCCATCGCGAACACGCTGCTCCAGGCCGCCGTCGCCGCGGGAGCGTGAGATAAAATAAAAGCAGCCGCTTTATGGCGGCTGCTTTTTCATACCTCGCCGAGCTTCGCCACGACCGCGCGCAGCACGCGGTAGAAGACGTTCACGTCGTAGGGGTTGAGCTCGGCGGAGACCGCGGCGAGCTTCTCGGCGACGATGGAGTTCATCTGCGCGGCCTTCTCGCGCCCGGTATCGGTGAGGGCGAGGGGCCCGCGGTAGCGGCGCTTCTCGCCAGGCACGGCCTCGCATATGAGCCCCGCGCGCTCGAGCTCGCCCGTGACGCGGGATATCTGCGCACGGTCGACGCCGCAGCGCTCGCTCAGCTCCGTGGCGCTCAGCCCCTCGGGCGCGCCGAGCAGGTGCAGCATACAGGCCACATGGACGCTCCTGAGCCCGAACTCGCGCGTATATTTCTCCTGAGCCCGCCGCAGCGCCTTGTACGCCGCCGAGACGAGCCCGCTGAACTCGTAGAATCTTTCCGTCTCGTTCACGATGGTCACTCCTCGCAGCAATAATACAACAATAATATTGACAAGTCAACATTTTTGGCGTATAGTTGTTGAGCAATCAACATTTATGTGAAAGGGCAACTGCAACTATGGCTGTACGCATACTGGTGGACTCCACCTTTGACTTTACGGACGAGCAGCTCGCGCTCACGGGCATCGAGGTCGTGAGGCTGCACGTGAATTTCGGCGGGGAGGAGCTCGTCGACGGCGTGGACATCACGCCCGAGGGCTTCTACGAGCGGCTCATCGAGAGCAGCGAGCTGCCGACGACGAGCCAGGCCTCGCCGGCGGACTTCGCCGAGCGCTTCGAGAGCTTGACGGCGGCGGGCGACGACGTCGTCTGCATGACGCTCTCGAGCAAGCTCTCCGGCACCTATCAGAGCGCCGTCATCGCGGCGGCGGACTATCCCGGCCGCGTGCGCGTCGTGGACACGCTGAGCGTGGCGCTGGGCGCGCAGATACTGGCGCGCTACGCCTACCGCCTCGCCGCGGGCGGGCGCACGATGGACGAGATAGCCGACGAGTGCGAGGCCGCGCGCGGCCGGATATGCCTCATGGCGCTCCTGGACACGCTCGAATACCTCAAGCGCGGCGGGCGCATCTCCGGCACGGCGGCCTTCGCCGGGACGGTGCTGTCCATAAAGCCGGTCGTCGCCATCCGCGACGGCGAGGTGGCCGTCATCGGCAAGGCGCGCGGCTCCCGGAACGGCGAGAACCTGCTCTCGCAGACCATCGAGAAGTTCGGCGTCGACTTCGAGATGCCCTACCTTCTCGGCTACACCGGCATCTCCGACGCCCTGCT
>DVKN01000094.1 GCA_018716005.1 Candidatus Scatomorpha stercoravium | reverse complement strand
AACGTGAGCATAATCATAAGTGTGGGCATAACGCTGTCCGGGTTCTTCCTCGGCAGGCTGGCCGGAAGCCTCTCCGGAAAATACGGCGCGTATGAATGGACCTGCGTCTGCACCTCGCTGGCGGCGCTCATATATCAGATAGCGGCGCTGGCCGGCGCGCTGTCCGCGGCCTCCGGAGCGGAGCCGGACGGGGAAATAATCGCCTTCAGGCGCAGCGCCGTCATACGCGCGCTCGCCTCCGTCTGCTTCCCGGCCACGGTGATGCCGGCGGCCGCCTTCGGCGCGCTGACGTATGGCTTCGCCTCGGATCTGGTGATGGCCTGCATCATATCGTTTGCGTTTGCCGTGTTCGCCTGCGTCCTGGCTTACGCGCTTATGTACTCGAGGGATTTCTTCGGATAAAGCTTTCGCCCGCGCGGACACTCCGCGCGGGCGCTTTTTTCACATATACGGGTCTTTCGGCACAACAGGGAGGATTTTCGCGGCTATTCCGCCCTCGCGTATGTCTATCTGCGCGAAGCTCGGCTCGCTGCCGAGGCCGGAGGAGCCGGGGTTTACGACGGTCATGCCGGCGGGGTAGTCTATGCGCGCGATGTGCGTGTGGCCGTAGAGGACGAGCTGCGCCCCCGCGAAGTGGGCGGAGTTCAAGAGCGAGTCCACCGTCGACTTCACGCCGTAGCGGTGCCCGTGCGTCGCGAAGACGAGGACGCCGCCGGCGCTGAAGGTGAGCGTATCCTCGGCCGAGGAGAAGTCGCAGTTGCCGGGCACGGCATAGAGCGGTATCTCCGGGAAGCTCTCCTCTATTATCCGCGTGTCGCGCATATGGTCGCCGAGGTGGACAATCATATCCGGCCCGGTGCGGCGGACGCACTGAGGCAGCATGGAGCAGCGGCCGTGCGTGTCGGAAAATACGATAAGGCGCATGAGCGCACCTCCTGAATACCGCGGGCATATACTGCCCGTGGAGGGATGAGAATGGACGTCAACAAGTTCGCCGCGGGCCTCGACGCCGAAAAGCGCGCCAGGCTGGACGCGCTGAGCTCCACCGAGGCGGCGAAGGCGCTAGAGGGGATGTTCTCCGAGGCGGAGCTCATAAAGGCCGCCGGAAGCGGCGACGCCGGGGCGATGCGCGATATCCTGCGGCGCGTCCTCGCGACGGAGGAGGGCAGGAAGCTCGCGGAGATGCTCGGCGAGGTCATGAAATAACGGAGGGGGGCGCGGCGCGTGGACGGACTGGAGGATAAGCTCAATTCCATACTCTCCGACCCGGAGGCCATGAGCCGCATCGCCGGGATGGCAAAGTCGCTCATGGGCGGCGGGGAGGAGGACGCGCCGCGCGAGGCCGACGAGGGCCTTGTGCGCCGGGCGCTGGGCCTCATGCGCGGCAGGGCGCTGAGCTCGGACGAATCGGCCCTGCTCGGCGCGCTGCGCCCGTTTTTATCCGCCGAGAGGCAGCGCAGGCTCGACCGGGCGCTGAAAATCGCCCGCGTAGCCTCGCTGGCCTCGCTCGCGGGCGAGCTCGGCGTCTTCGGAGGTGAGGACGGTGTATAACCGCTATAACGCCGCCACGGGGGAGTATCTGCGCGTCCCGGAGCCGCAGGATTTGCCCGGGCGCGGGCGGGAGGCCGTAAAGGCACCCTCTCCGCCGCCTTCCGCCCCGGCGGAGAGGCCGGCGACGCGCGTACATACTCCCGCCGGGCATGGCCCGGCCCCGGCGCGCAGGCCGGGGCCGTCAGAGAGCCCGTTTGCGGGCCTCGAAAAGGCGCTGGGCGGTTTCGGCGGGCAGATTAACCGCCGCCTCGCGGGGCTGGAGACGGAGGACCTGCTCCTGCTCGCCGTGGTGTATCTCATGTACCGCGAGAGCGGGGACAGGCAGCTCCTGATAGTCCTCGCGGCGCTGCTCTTCATGTAATCAGCCCTCGGGCGGGACGAAGAGGCTCTCGTCCGGCACGCTGAGCTCGTACTCGGCGAACATCCGGTATATGAGGCTGCCGCCGTCGTACTTCTCCGCGCCCATGAGAAGGCCGTTGGAGACGGAGACGTAGACCCTGTAGGTGTAGCCGAGGAGGCCGCCCGTGTAGTCCACATAGACGCACTCCTCGCCGGAGAGCTGCGCGTAGCCCGCGCCGGTAATCTGCTCGGGCGGGAGGGAGAGGACGTCCTCATAGCTCAGCGCGCGCAGCCATTCGTCCGCGGAGCCCTCCCAGGGCCCGCTGAAGACGCCGCTGACGTTGTCGTACCAGATGTAGAGCGTCCCCTCGCTGACGAGGATGTTGCGCGGGCTCCCGCCGCGCTCTCCGCGCACGCGGGTGCGGCCGTTGCTGACCCACACCTGGAGCTGGGTGGAGGCGCTGCCGCCGTCCCAGAAGTCCTCAATCGTGACGGAGCCGGAGTAGCTCTCCGCGCGGGTCAGCTCGGCGAGCACGGCGGCGACGTTCTCGCTCGTCAGCTCGACGCGCTCGGGGCCCGGCATGGAGGTCTCCGCGGCGCTCGACTGCCCGGGCGAGGGCAGGGTCACGGGCGTCGTCTCGACGCCGCGGCCCATGAAGAAGAGCGCGAAGGCTATGACCGCTGCCGTCAGCACGAGCAGCAGGATTATGAGCATTTTTGAGCGGCGGCTCATGGCTTGAACTCCTCGGGCCCCTCGCCGCGCAGGCCGTACTCGAATTCAATCGCGTCCGCTATGCGCTCGCTCGCTCTTCCGTCGCCGTAGGGGTTGACGGCGCGGGCCATGCGCTCGTAGGCGGACGGGTCGTGCAGCAGCTCGCGCGCGAGGGACACAATCTCGTCCTCGACGGTGCCGGCGAGCTCGACCGTTCCGGCCTCGACGGCCTCGGGCCGCTCGGTCGTATCGCGCAGCACGAGCACGGGCTTGCCGAGCGCGGGGGCCTCCTCCTGGAGGCCGCCGGAGTCGGTCATGACCATGTAGCTCTTCGCCATGAGCCGGTGCATATCGACGGCGGAGAGCGGCTCTATGAGGGCTATGTTCGCGACGCCGCCCAGGACGCGGCGTGCGGCCTCGCGCACGACGGGGCTCAGGTGCACGGGGTAGACGACGAGCACGTCGGGGTTATCGCGGGCTATGCGGCGCACGGCGGCGAAAATCTGCTCCATGGGCTCGCCGTAGTTCTCGCGCCTGTGGCAGGTGAGGGTGATGACGCGCCTCCCGGCGAAGTCCATCGCGTTGAGCTCGGGCGACTCGAAGCCCTCGCCGTGCGCGGTGTACGCGAGCGCGTCTATGACCGTGTTGCCGGTGACATAGACGCCGTTTTTTATGTTCTCGCGCGCGAGGTTCGCGGCGTTGTTCGCCGTGGGGGCGAAGTGCAGCGTGGCGAGGCGGCCGACGAGCTGGCGGTTCATCTCCTCGGGATAGGGGCTCATGCGGTCGTAGGTGCGGAGCCCGGCCTCGACGTGGCCGCAGTCTATCTTCGCGTAGAAGGCGGCGAGCGCGGCGGCGAAGGTCGTCGTGGTGTCGCCGTGGACGAGCACCAGGTCGGGCTTCGCGCTCTCGAAGACGCCCGCGAGCCCGTTAAGCACGCGCGCGGTGATGTCCGAGAGGGTCTGGCCGCTCTTCATGATGTTGAGGTCGTAGTCGGGGCGTATGTCGAAGACGCCGAGGACGCCGTCGAGCATCTCGCGGTGCTGCGCGGTGACGCAGACCGTGCTCTCAATCCCTCCGCGGCGCTTGAGCTCCAGCACCAGCGGGGCCATCTTTATGGCCTCCGGGCGGGTGCCGAATATGCTCATGACCTTGAGCTTAGTCATGCGGCTCCTCCTTGGGCTCATGGTGGTGGATATTGTGCTCCTCCTCCACGCCGGAGAGCGTGGGGTCGACGGGCGGGTGATAGTGGTGGCCCTTGAGCGTCTTCGAGATGAAGAGCCCAATCGCCACGGCGGCGAGCGCGGCGACGACGATAAGGATGGTGCGCACCGTGCCGGTCGTGGCGAGCACGACGGCGCACAGGCCGAGTATGGCCGAGAGCGAGTAGAGTATCGCGACGGCCTGCTTTTGGCTCAGGCCCATGTCTATGAGGCGGTGGTGCAGGTGGCCGCGGTCGGGGTGCATGGGGCTCTGGCCGCGCAGCAGCCTGCGGCAGAAGGCGCAGACGGTGTCGAAGAGCGGCAGGAAGAGCGCCAGTATGGGCACGACGAAGGTCACGAGGGCGTAGGTCTTGAACATTCCCTCGACCGAGACGGTGCTGAGCACGTAGCCGAGCAGCAGCGCGCCCGTGTCGCCCATGAAAATCTTGGCCGGGTTGAGGTTGTAGGGCATGAAGCCCACGCACGCGCCCATGAGCGCCGCGAGCAGCAGCGCCACGTTCCCCTCGCTCACGAGCAGCGCCACGACGAACATGGTGACGGAGGCTATCGTGCTCACGCCGACGGCGAGGCCGTCGAGGCCGTCTATGAGGTTCACGCTGTTCGTGATGCCGACTATCCACAGTATGGTCACGGGTATGGCGAGCCAGCCGAGGAAAAGCAGCTCCCGGCTCGAGAAGAGGATGGGGTTCGAGAAGACCTCGATGACCACCCCGTGCGCCACGGCGATGACGGCCGCGGCTATCTGCACGAGCAGCTTTATGATGGCGCGCAGGTTCACGACGTCGTCTATCGCCCCGCAGGCCACGATAAGCACGGCGCCGAGCAGTATGCCGCGCACCTCGCGCGTGATGTCCACGAAGAGCACCACGCTGATTATGAAGCCGAGGAAAATCGCAAGGCCGCCCATGCGGGGGATCGGATGGTCATGCACGCGGCGCTTGCCGTCGGGCACGTCGATGGCGCCGACCTTTGTCGCGAAGGTCTTCACCACCGGCACGGCGGCGAAGCTGACGGCAAAGCCGACGCCTATGGCGAGCAGGATTCTAACCCAAAGCTCGAGCTCAGTGTTCAGAAAAGGCATGGAAACTAACACTCCCAAATCCGCCGGGCGGCGCCAACCGCCCGGCGGTTAACCGGTATACGTTCTTAATTACCGCGCGATGAAGCCGAGCTTCTTGTAGACCTTGCGCAGCGTGCGGTAGGCGTCATGGCAGGCCTTTTCGGCGCCCATGCGGTAGACGCTCTCGAGGTAGGCCTTGTCCTTGAGGATGCGGGCCGTCTCCGCCTGGATGGGACGGAGCATCTCGACGACGGCCTCGCCGACGGCGGTCTTGAAGGCGCCGTAGCCCTTGCCGGTGAAGTCGCGCTCGATATCCTCGAAGCTCTCGCCGGTGACGGAGGAATATATCTGCATGAGGTTCGCGACGCCGGGCTTTTCGGCCGGGTCGTAGCGGACGCAGTTCTCGCTCGTGTCGGAGTCGGTCACGGCGCGCTTGAACTTGCGCATGATGTCCTCCGGCTTCTCGAGCAGGTGTACGCAGCCGTTGGGGTCCTTATCGGACTTGGACATCTTGCTCGTCGGGTCCTGCAGGCTCATTATGCGCGCGCCCACGCGGGGGATATACGCCTGGGGGACCTTGAAGGTCTCGCCGTAGAGGTTGTTGAAGCGTATCGCGACGTCGCGGGTGAGCTCCACGTGCTGCTTCTGGTCGTCGCCGACGGGGACGAAGTCCGCCTGATAGAGCAGGATGTCCGCCGCCATCAGGGCGGGATAGGTGAAGAGGCCGCCGTTGATGTTGTCGGCGTGCTTGGAACTCTTGTCCTTGAACTGCGTCATGCGGGAGAGCTCGCCGAACATAGTGTAGCAGTTGAGCACCCAGCCGAGCTCGGCGTGAGCGGGGTTGTGGCTCTGCACAAAGAGCGTGACCTTCTCCGGGTCGAGGCCGCAGGCGATGTACTGCGCGAGCTGCTCCATGGTGCGGCGGCGCAGGTCGGCCGGCACCTGGCGCACCGTGATGGCGTGCATATCCACGATGCAGTAGTAGGCGCGGTAGTCGTCTATCATGTCGACCCAGTTCTTGATGGCGCCCATATACGAGCCCAGCGTAAGGTCGCCCGAGGGCTGGATGCCGGAGAACATGATTTTACGTTCGTCGAGTTTCTTTTCTTCCATTGTCTTTCACCTTTTTACTTGTGTTTAGTGGACGGCCCCCGAATCACGCGGGGGCGCAGCCCGCAGGGCCGGAGGGGTCAGCCTGTACCTCCCCTTGTCAAGGGGTGGCAGCCCGCAGGGCCGGAAGGGTCAACCTTATTCTTTCCCGAGCCCGCACTGCTCTGCGAGCTTCGCGAAGGCGGCCATGCTGCGCTCTATCATCGCGCCGCTCACGCAGTAGGCGAGGCGCACATAGCCGGGCGTGCCGAAGTTGCTCCCCGGCACGAGCAGCAGGTTGAGGGCCTTCGCCTTCTTAACGAACTCCGCCTCGTCTATGGGCGTCTTCACCCAGAGATAGAACGCGCCGGCGGGATAGGCGCACTCGAAGCCGAGGCTGTGCAGGCCGTTGTAGAGCGCCTTACGGTTGGCGTCGTACTTGTCTATCGCCGTGCTCTCGTTGAGGCAGCGCGCGACGGTAAGCTGCATGAGGCTCGGCGCGTTGACGAAGCCGAGCATACGGTTCGCGACGACGGCGGCGTCGAAGATGAGCTGCCCGTCCGCGATGTCGCCCGGGATGACCAGGTAGCCGATGCGCTCGCCGGGGAGGGAGAGGGATTTCGACCAGGAGTAGCCGACAATCACGTTCTCCATGCAGTTCGGCATCCAGGGCACCTCGACCCCGTCGTAGGCGAGCTCGCGGTAGGGCTCGTCGGAGACGACGTAGATG
>DVKN01000093.1 GCA_018716005.1 Candidatus Scatomorpha stercoravium | reverse complement strand
ATGAGCCCGTCGAGGGCCGCGCCGTTGGCGAGGAAGTCGTCGATTATAAGCACCCGGTCGCCCTTCCCGAGGTACTTTTTGCTCACGAGGATGGTGTTCTCGACGTGGTGGGTGAAGGAGTATACCTTGCTCGTCCAGAACTCGCCGGAGAGGTTCGCTGTGCGGTTCTTTTTGGCAAATAAAACAGGGCAGCCGAAAGCCAGACCCGCAAAGCAGGCCGGTCCGATGCCCGATGCCTCTATAGTAAGTATTTTGTTGACGCCGCAGCCCGCAAAGAGGCTGTGAAACTCCTCGCCCATGGCTATGAGCAGCTGGGGGTCCATCTGGTGGTTGAGAAAGCCGTCCACCTTGAGTATGCCGCCGGGTAGGATTTCGCCGTCGGCCAGTATGCGCTGCTCGAGAAGCTGCATGGGGGACACGTCTCCTATCTCCTGAAAAAGGCAAAATGTTAACGCGGTGTTAACTCGACTCAATTCTACATCATCCGGGCCGGTTTTCGCAACTGTTTTTTCGACAAATCTCACGCCCGCGCGCCCGGGGCTTCCGTGCAATATCACGTCCGAAAGCGGCGCTTAAACGACGCCGGGGATTTACAAAGCGGCGGCTCTGGTATAAAATGAAGCCAATCCTTTTTATTTGGAGGCTAATATGGCTGAGGCATACGATTACATGAAGGATCTGGGCCCCGCCGCGGCCGAGGGGCCGGGCGCCGTCTATCTCGCCCTGCGCGCGAAGGCCGCGGATTTCGCCGGGCGGTTCGGCCTGGATAAGCTCTGCGGCATAGCCGCCGGCGCGACGGACGTCGCGTACACCATAGCGATGCTGCTGCGCGACGGGCGCGTCCCCGCCCCGGCGCGGACGAAGCTCGCGATAGCGGCGGTGTATTTCGCCCTGCCGCTCGACATCCTGCCCGGGCACCTCGACGACGTCTGGGTGGGCCTCGTCGCGCTGACGGAGACGCTCTCGAGCGTGGACGCGCGCGTCGTCGCGGAGTACTGGCCCGGCGAGCTCGCCGACCTCTATAAGGCGAAGGCCGTGCTCGACAACCTGAACGGCCGCTTCGGCGCCGGGGCCGTGCGCCGCCTGGCCGCGAAGCTGACGGCGAGGGGGTGAGGGCATGAAGTTTTCCGAGATAGAGTATAAGCGCCCCGACATCGAGAAGGCGAAGGAGTTCTTCGCCTCCGCCGCGGAGCGGCTCGCCGCTGCCGGGAGCTTCGAGGAGGCCGAGCGCGTCTTCCTCGAGGTGGAGGACTACTCCGCCGCTGTGGGCAGCATGCTCACCGTCGCCAATATCCGCCACGACATAGACACGCGCGACGAATTCTACGACGCCGAGTCCGCCTTCATCGACGCGGCGGGCCCCGAGCTCACCGAGTATGAGCAGCGCTGGAACGAGGCCATGCTCAAGACGCCCTTCCGCGCGCAGTTCGAGGAGAAGTACAACCGGCTCATGTTCCTCAATACGGAGATAGACCTGCGCACCTTCTCGCCGGAGATAGTGCCCGAGATGCAGAAGGAGAACGCCCTCGTCAGCGAGTACTCGAAGCTGCTCGCGAGCGCCCAGATACCCTTCGAGGGCCGCGAGTGGACGCTCAGCCAGCTCTCGCCCGTGAAGCAGGACCCGGACGAGGCGCGCCGCGCCGCCGCCTGGGCCGCGGAGGACAGGTGGTATACGGAGCGGCAGCCGCGCCTCGACGCGATTTACGCCGAGCTCGTGGGGCTGCGCGACGCCATGGGCAGGAAGCTCGGCTATGCGGACTACATCCCCCTCGGCTACGACCGTATGCAGCGCAACTGCTACGCCAAGGAGGACGTCGAGCGCTTCCGCGCCGCCGTGCGCGAGTACATCGTGCCGATTGCGGAGCAGGTTTACGCGCGCGTCGCCGCCCGGCTGGGGAAGACGCTGCCCATGGGCTACGCCGACTGCGCCATGTGGTACACGGACGGCAACGCGAAGCCCGTCGGCACGCCGGAGGAGATAATGGAGAACGGCCGCCGCTTCTACCACGAGCTGAGCGGCGAGACGGCGGAGTTCATAGACTTCATGTTCGAGCGCGGGCTCTTCGACGTGCTCTCCCGCCCCGGGAAGGCCGGCGGCGGCTACTGCACGACGCTCACCGCCTGGAAAATGCCCTTCATCTTCGCGAACTTCAACGGCACGAGCGGCGACGTGGAGGTCATAACCCACGAGGCCGGCCACGCCTTCGCGAGCTACACCGCGCGCGATATCGTCCCCGCGCAGAGCGCCTCGCCCTCGCTCGAGGCCTGCGAGGTGCACTCGATGAGCATGGAGTTCTTCGCCGAGGCCTGGGCGGAGCTCTTCTTCGGCCCGGCGGCGGACAAATTCCGCTGGCAGCACCTGGCCGACGCCATCACCTTCATACCCTACGGCACGCTCGTCGACCACTTCCAGCACGAGTGCTACGAGCACCCGGCGTGGACGCCGGAGGAGAGGAACGCGCGCTGGCTCGAGCTCCAGCGGGCGTATATGCCCTGGCTGAAGCCCGAGGAGGGCCTCGGCTTCTACGCCTCGGGCCGCGCCTGGCAGAGGCAGAGGCATATCTACGAGTACCCCTTCTACTACATAGACTACTGCCTCGCGCAGACCGTCGCGCTCGAGTTCTGGGCGATGATAAGGGAGGACCGCGCCGCCGCCTGGGAGAAGTACATGGCCTACACCCGCCCCGCCGGCACGCTCACCTTCCGCGAGCTGCTCAGGCAGGCCGGGCTCGGCGACCCCTTCGACGGGGACACGCTCAAGGCCGTGGCCGAGGCCGCGCAGGAGTGGCTGAACTCCAACGCCGCGCTCTGAAATACGCATAAAATGTCCGGGAATTCGAGAGAATTCCCGGACACGCAAACTATTTACGGCTTACAATCCGCTCAGCAGACCTTGACTATCCAGCCGCGCTTATCCTCGACCTTGCCCCACTGGATGCCGGTGAGCTCGTCGTAGAGGCGCTGGGTGAGCGGGCCAATCTCGTTGTTGTTTATGACGTGCTCGACGTCCTTGTAGGCCAGGACGCCCATGGGCGAGACGACGGCGGCGGTGCCGCAGCCCCAGGCCTCCTCGAGCGCGCCGCTCTCGGCGGCCTCGACCAGCTCGTCGACGGAGATGTTGCGCTCCTCGACCTCGTAGCCCCAGTCCTTGAGCACCTCGATGCAGCTCTTGCGCGTGATGCCGGGGAGGACGGTGCCGCCGGAGATGTCGGGCGTGACGACCTTGCCGTTTATCTTGAACATGACGTTCATCGCGCCGACTTCCTCGATGTACTTCATATGGACGCCGTCGAGCCAGAGCACCTGGGCGAAGCCCTTCTTCTCGGCCTCCTCGCCGGCGCGCATGCTGGCCGCGTAGTTGCCGCCGCACTTGGCGTAGCCCGTGCCGCCGCGCACCGCGCGGACGTCGCGGCTCTC
>DVKN01000092.1 GCA_018716005.1 Candidatus Scatomorpha stercoravium | reverse complement strand
GGAGGATAAATATGCTGACGGCCTCGGGGCAGTTCTTCTGTATCTGGCCCGCGCCCTGGACCTCGATGTCGAGTATCACGCTCTTGCCCTCGAGGAGGCGCTGCTCCACGTAGCCGCGCGGCGTCCCGTAGCGGCTGCCGACGTACTCGGCGTGCTCGAGCAGGTAGCCGCCGTCGGCGAGCTCCTGGAAATGCTGCGGCGTGACGAAGAAATAGTCCCGCCCGTCGACCTCGCCCGGCCGGGGCTGCCTCGTGGTGACGGAGACGGAAAAGCAAACGTCGTCCCTCAGCTCCATCAGCTTGCCGATAACGGTGCTCTTGCCGGCGCCGGAGGGGCCGGAAATCACGAGCAGCTTGCCCTTGCCTTTATAGTTCATCCTCGCTGCCTCCCTCGTCCGTATAGCCCAGGCGCTCGGCCAGGGCCTCGCTCGTGAGCGCGGAAAGTATGATATAGCCGCCGTCGGTGACGAGCACCGAGCGGGTCTTGCGGCCGTAGCTCGCGTCAATCAGGCCGCCGCGCTCGCGCGCGTCCTGTACCATGCGCTTTATTGGCGCGGAATCCGGGCTCAGCACGCCGACGAGGCGGCAGGACTCGACGAAGCTGCCGAAGCCGATGTTAATAAGCGCCATGGCTCACTCCACGTTCTGTATCTGCTCGCGTATCTTCTCTATCTCGGCCTTGAGGTCGACGACGACGCGGGCTATGTCGGCGTTCTGGCACTTGGAGCCTATCGTATTGCTCTCGCGGTTGAGCTCCTGGATGAGGAAGTCCATCTTGCGGCCTATGGGCGATGCGCCGGAGGCCATGCCGCGCAGCTGCGAGATGTGGCTCCTGAGGCGCACGGTCTCCTCGTCGACGGCAATCCGGTCGGCGAAGAGGGCGCACTCGGTGAGGACGCGCGCGTCGTCCACGGGGAGGCCCGCGAGCGTCTCGCGCAGCTTCTGCTCGAGGCGGGCGCGGTACTCGGCGACGGTCTGCGGGGCGCGCTCCTCGACTATGCCGGTGAGGCGGCTAATCTCGTCCAGGCGGCCGAGGACGTCGTCGCGCAGCTTCTCGCCCTCGCGCTCGCGCATCGCGTCGTAGCCGGCGAGGGCCTCCTCGACGGCGGCCATGAGACCCGCGAGCAGCTCGTCCGCGTCCAGCTCGCGGCGCTCGGTGCTGAGCACGTCGGGCAGGCGGCAGAGGTTCATGACGCTCATGTCGTCCGCGAGGCCGTACTCGTCGCGCAGCTTCGTGAGCGCGGCGATATAACCGCGCAGCAGCGCCTCGTTCACGCGCACCTCCATGCTGTCGGAGGCGGAGGCGTCCACTGTGATGAAGACGTCGACCTTGCCGCGGCTTATGTGCCGGCCGACGGCGGCCTTCACGGGCTCCTCGGCGAAGAGCAGCGAGCGCGGGAGCTTCACCGAGACGTCAAGATACCTGTTGTTTACGCTCTTTATCTCGACCCCGAGGGCGAGGCCGGCGGCCTCGCCCTTGGCGGAGCCGTAACCTGTCATGCTTCTTATCATATCACGCCGCCTCGTGTCCTATAACGCTGATTATGTTGTAAGTGATGGGGTTCTTCCTGTGCCCGCGCCCGACGAGGACGACTATGACGAAGCCCAGCGCGAAGGCCGCGAAGCTCAGCGCCATGCGCATTCCCTCGCCCAGGGAGAGGGCCGCCGCTATGGCGTAGCCGATGAAAAAGAGCACGAAGGGCACCACGTAGACGAGCACCGCCGCGCCCAGTATGCGCGAGGTGCGCGCCTCTATCTCGACGCGGTCGCCTGGCTGCGCGCCTATCTCGTTCGTGGCCTCGACGCGGATCTTGCTCGTGTAGTGGCAGGCCTCGCAGCTGCCGCAGTCCCCGCCGCAGGCGGTGCCGCGCAGCACCTCGACCTCGGCCTTCTCGGGGCCGGTGAGCCTTTTTATAACTGCAAACTGTGTCATGCCTTAAGCCTCCGTTAAGCGCTTATATTGAAGGTGAGGCGGTACGTCCCGACCGCGCCGGTGTTCAGCACACCGTCCACGCGGATGTCCACGTTCGGCGTCTCCATCGTGCCTGTGGCGGTGGTGCCGCTGAGGTCCGCGACGGCGCGGATGCTCGTCGTCGGGTCGTTGAGCCTGTCGAGGTTCTCGCGCGTGCCGCGGATGCGGACGGTGAGTGAGTGCGTCACGAGCTCGGCTGTATACTGCTCGGGAAGGCCGGTGTAGTCGATGTTCGTGACGGTGAAGCTGCGCACCTCGAGGCCGTTTATCTCGACCTCGACGTGCACCGTCTCTATGCCGGAGACGTTCTCGACGTCGTTGGGCAGGACGATGGGCAGGTCGTATTCCGCCGTGAGCTCGAAGTCCGTGAGGTCGATCGGGCCGACCTCTATGCGGTTGATGCCGTCCACGCTGGCGGCGTCGCCGGCAATCGTTATCTCCTTCACGTCGAGCGTGGCGCTCGTGTTCTCGCGCGTCGCGCCGGAGCCCTCGATATAGGTGACGTATATGGGCACGGTCTTCATCTGGCTTATCGGTATGGTCACCGAGATGGTGTCGAAGTCGAACTCGAGGCCCTCCTTCGATATCTCGCTGCCGTCGGCGTCGCGGAGGATGAAGCCGGACTCAACGGTGCGGGTGGAGTTCACATCCTGGAGCGTGACCTCGGCGTAGACGTCCTCGATGCTGTCGAGCACGCTCTGCGGGCCGCGCACGGAAATGGTCGCCGGCTCGTACTCGATGTCCCCGAGCACGTAGCCGTCGGCGACGCTGCCCTTGAAGGCGGCGACAACCGGGAACTGCCTCTCGTCCATGCGCGTCACCTGGAAGCTGATCGTGCTAGGGCTGCTGCGCTCAAGCCGCACGGCGTCCGAGTCGACGCCGCTGGGGAAGCGGAGCGTGTAGCCCATGTTGTAGTTGCTCGTCGAGCTCGCGCGCGAGACGTCTATGACGGCCTTCACGTCCTCGCTCGAGAGGCGGCCGATATTTATCCTCGTGCCGGAGATGGTCACGTCCACGGTCTCGGCGCTCACGTCCGTGATGACGAGCCCGCGCTGGGACTGCAGGACGTCCTCGCCCTCGAAGACAACCTCCACCCCGCTGAGCGTGACGCTGATGGGCTCCTCCTGCGTGTCGGTCATGTACACCCAGATGCAGAGCGCGGCCAGCAGCGAGACGACGGCCCAGAATATGTTGCTGTCGAACAGCTTATTTGCTCTCTTCTTTGTCATTTTTCTTCACCTTGAGGCCCTTGAGCGAGTCTATCATTCCGGGGATGCCGCGCCGCTTAGGCGCGCTCTCGGTGTCGGGCATGAGCTCGGCGCGCAGTATCTTGCCGAAGGTGTCGGGCGTCAGGTGGCGCTTGAGCATGCCGTCCATGGCGACGGAGATGGAGCCCGTCTCCTCGGAGACTATGGCCACGACCGCGTCCGAATGCTCGCTCATGCCTATGCCGGCCCTGTGGCGCATGCCGAGGTCGGAGCTCAGCGAGGCGTTATTCGAGAGCGGGAGCATACAGCCGGCGGCGGCGAGGCGCCCGTCGCGCATTATCACCGCGCCGTCGTGCAGCGGCGAGTTCACGAAGAAGATGTTGCGCAGCAGCTCGCTCGAGACCTCCGCGTTCACGACCGTGCCCGTGGCTATCTGGTCGTTGAGGGAGCTCGTCCGCTCGAAGACTATGAGCGCGCCCGTGCGGCTGTCGGACATGATGGTGCAGGCGAGCACCGTCTGGTTTATGACCGACTCCATCGTCGCCGGGACGCCCGGCGCGCCGAAGAAGTAGCCGAACTTGCCGGAGCCCATGCGCTCGAGCAGCCGGCGTATCTCGGGCTGGAATATTATCACGATGGCGAGCAGGCCGAGCTCCACTATCCTCTGCATCAGCGAGCGGACCATCTGCAGATTGAGCAGGTCGCTTATCACCAGCGCCAGGAGCACGAGCACTATGCCCCGCGCGAGGCGTATCGCGTTCGTGCGGCGGATGAGGCGGATGCAGCCGAAGATGAGCCCCGCCACGATGAGCACGTCGAGTATGTCGGAGATGCTCATCGTCGTCAGGTAGTTTATGGACTTGGAGAAGAATTCATTTAATCCCATGCTGTCTCACCTGTGTATGCAGCGTTAAACCGGTATATGCCCGGGCGATATCAATTCATGATATTATATAATACCTGAGAGAAAAGTGCAACTGAAAATTATGTCCCCCGGCGCGGCCTGATTTCGTCTGCTTGACAAAAGTCCGGTTTCGGACTACAATAAGTTTAGTCCGAGTTCGGACGATAAGGAGGAAATATGGAGAAGAGAGAAGAAATTGCGCGCGACCTGCGCCGCTGGTACAGGCTCTGGCGGGAGAACGACGCCATGTACGCCAGGTGGGCCAGGGCGCGGGGGCTCTCGCTCAACGCGCTGATGCTGCTCTGCGCGCTCGAGGACGAGGGCCCGCTCACCCAGCGCTCGGCGAGCGCGGCGCTGTCCATGCCGAAGCAGACGGTGAACACCATACTGCGGGATTTCGAGCGCCGCGGGCTCATAACGCTCGTCCCGGACGAGGCCGACCGGCGCAATAAGCGCGTCGAGCTCAGCGCGGCCGGGCATGAGTACGCCGACGGCCTCATCGGGGAGCTGCACGCGCTCGAGCTGGACATAATGGAGCGCATAGGCGCGGAGCGTATGCGGGAGATGCTCGACTGCATGGAGCTCTATAACTCGGTCTTCCGCGGCGAAGGGGGCAGCGGCGATGAGTGAGCGGCGGGAATTCTTCCGCTACGTGCTGCCGAGCGTTGCGGCCTTCGCCCTCTCGGGCGTATACTGCATCGTCGACGGCTACTTCGTCGGCAACCGGCTCGGCGACCTCGGCCTCGCGGCGATAAACCTCGCCTATCCCGTGGCCGCCTTCTTCTCGGCGGCTGGGACGGGGATAGGGCTCGCAGGGGCGATACGCTTCGCGATACTGCGCTCGCAGGGGCATGAGCGCGAGAGCGTGCGCTGCTTTTCGGGCGCGGCGCTGCTGCTCGTCGCCGCGAGCGCGCTGCTCATGGCGCTCGTGCTCGCCTTCGCCGTGCCGCTGCTGCGGCTCCTCGGCGCCGAGGGCGAGGTGCTCGCTCCGGCCGTCGAATACACCCGCGCGATAGCCTCCGGCGCGTTCATGCAGGTGCTGGGGACGGGCCTCGTGCCCTTCATACGCAACCTCGGCGGCGCGGGCTTCGCGATGGTGACGATGTGCTCCGGCTTCATCACCAACGTCGTGCTGGACTTCCTCTTCGTCTGGGTGTTCGGCTGGGGCATGGCCGGCGCGGCCTGGGCTACGGTGCTCGGGCAGGCCGTGACCGCCCTGCTCGCGGCGGGATATCTCACAGTGAAGCGCGTCGGCCTCGCAAGGCCCGGCGGCTTCGGGCCCATACTGAAGCTCAGCCTC
>DVKN01000008.1 GCA_018716005.1 Candidatus Scatomorpha stercoravium | reverse complement strand
CGTGGGTGCGGGCCTCGCCGCCGCTTAGCGGCGGCATTGGCTGGCGGAGGTGGGCCTTGCCTCGCCGGCTTTGGCCGGCATCGGCGGGGTATTATTCGAGGGTTATCAGGAGCAATTCGGGGCGGTTATTTATGCGGAGGGGGAAAACACTGTTCCCGAGGCCGCGGGAGACTATGAGGGAGCAGCCGGAGACGGTGTAGAGGCCGGAGTCGTATTTGGGCAGGGCGCCCTGGCCAGGGGCGTAGAGGCCGCCTATTATGGGGAGGCGTATCTGGCCGCCGTGGGCGTGGCCGCTCAGGACGGCGTCCGCGCCGTATGCGGCGTAGGTTTCGACTAGCTCCGGCCGGTGGGCGAGCAGGATGGCGAAGCCCTCGGGCGGGATGAGGCCCTCCATGAGCTCCGCCGCGCGCTCGGAGGCGGGGGCGCCGCTCTTTACGAAGGCGGGGTCGTCTATCCCGGCGAGGGTGATTTCCGCGCCGCCGCGCGAGAGCGTCACGGCCTCGGAGCGCAGCACGCGGACGCCCGCCGCCGCGAGCCCCGCCTCAATCGAGGCGAAGTCCAGCCGCGCCTCGTGGTTGCCCGTCACGTAGTACACGGGCGCGATCCCGGCGGCGCGCGCGGCGAAGTCCAGCGCGGCGGCCGTGTCCGTATGCCGCGAGTCGGCGAGGTCGCCGGTGACGGCGATGATATCCGGTTCGGCCTCGCGGAGCAGGGAAAGGAGTTTCCTGTTCCCCTCGCCGAAGACGGCGTTGTGAAGGTCCGAGACATGGGCTATCTTAAAGCCCCGGAACTCCTCCGGGATTTCCGCCGAACTCAGCGTGACGCGCGTGAGCGTGAGGGCCCCGTTCGCCCATATCGCCCAGGCGAGCAGCGCCGCGAGCGCGAGCAGTATGACTATGAGCAAGACGTGCCGCCTCCTCATTCCCCGCGCTCCCCGACGAATTGGCGCACAGCGCGCTCGTAGCGCGCGGGGTCGACGATATAGCTCAGGCCGTGCCCTGCCCCGGGGAAGGTGACAAGCTCGTGCGGCGAGGCGCACTTGGCGGCGAGCTCGCGGGACATATCGCAGGGGACGAAGCGGTCGTCCTCGCCGTGGATGAGGAGTATGGGTATATCCGTCTCCGCGACGGATTTTTCCGCCGACGCGCCCGAGAGCGAAAAGCCGCCGAAGAGGCGCGCCGAGAGCCTCACGAGCGGCATCAGCGGCCCGGCGGGGAGGCGGAGGTACTGCGAGACGACCTTGCGTATGATGGCCTCCGGCGACGTGTAGGGGCAGTCCGCGATGATGCCGCGCACCGTGTGCGGCAGCTGCAAATCCGCCGCCATGAGCACGGTCGCCGCGCCCATGGACACGCCCGCGAGGTATATCGGCGTCTCCGGCCCGCAGCGCAGGTATGCGTACTGCGCCCAGCTCTGGCAGTCGAAGCGCTCCTTCACGCCGAAGCTGATGCACTTGCCGCCGCTCTCCCCGTGCGCCCGCTGGTCGACGACGAGCGTGTTCATGCCCATGGAGCGCGAGAGCCTGTTCCCGCCGCAGAAGTCGCGCACGGCCTCGCCGCGGTAGCCGTGCATTTCTATCTGCACCGGCGCGCCCTCGCGCAGCTGATACCAGCGGCCGTGGAGCGTGAGGCCGTCGAAGGACTTTATCTCCACGTCCTCGTACTCGAGGCCGCGCATCTCGTCAATGAGGGAGAGCATGAAATCACGGTTAACATAATATTGTTCACCCTCGGGCATCGCGGAGTATTTCCGCCTCCACCGCGCGGTGGAGCGGAAGGCGAGGGCCCAGACGGCGTACAGCACGGCGAGCGCGAGCGCCGCGAGAATCAGGGCCGCGATGAGTACGGCCACGTCACCGGCCCTCCAGCATGGCGAGCGCGTCGTCCGCGAAGGAGCATATTAGCCGGTCGAGCATGGCGAGCAGCGCGGCGGCCTCGGCGGCGCTCTTTTCATCGGCCTGCCTCTCGCGCAGGGCGCGCAGGCGGTCGATTGTGCGCTGGTTGAGGCCGAGGGCGTTGAAGTACTCGCTCTCGAGGGCCATCCTGCCCGCGTCGCTGTCCGGCGCGTCGAAGCCGAGCAGGAAGTCCGGCGTCGTCTCGAAGTAGCGCGCTATCTCGCAGACGGTGGCCGCGCCGGGCGTGGTGGCCGCGCCCTTGGGCTTGAGGTACTTGCGTATCGCGGGGCGGGAGACGCCGACGGCGTCGGCGAGCTCCTGGATGTTGACGCTCTTGCCCTGTCGGTTATTCCCGTTCATGAGATAGGCGAGACGCTTACGGAAGGTGTCGTTCACGCCGGCGTCCTCACGCTCGGGCACAAAGGTCTCCGCCGCGTCCAGCACGCGCTCGCGGCGGCGCGGCTCCTTGGGCTCCTTCGGGGCCTTGGGCTGCTTCTCGCGGGCTTTCTTCTCCTTGACCGGCTTGACCGCGGCCTTCTTTTCCTCATCCATAGCCGTGCCTCCTTATGGGTTAAAGTAACTATTGTTACAGATATCTTATCATCCGCGGCCGCGCTTGTCAAGGCGGGGCGGCGGCGGGAAAAATATGCGCCGCGGTGTAGACTTCCGGGGAAAACTGTGATATTATGTTCACCACGCGCGGAACATATCGCCCGCGCCTTCGTCAATGGAAATACACTATGCATAAAGAGGTCGAGAGCCGATGAAATTAAACGGAAACAGCCGCGGCAGCCACAGCGCGCCCCGGCATGAAAAGCCCAGCCGCGCACGCGGGGAGGATTTCGCCCCCGGGAGGGACGAGGCCGCCGCGGCCGGGGAGAATCTGACGTACGAGCCCGCCGCGGACGGCGGCTATGAGCCCGCCCCGGCGAAGCGCCGCGGCTCGGGCGCCAAGCGCGCCGCGGCCATACTCGGCGCTATAGCCGCCGTTATCGCCCTGTGCGTCATAGGCTACGCGCTCTGGGAGAAGCCGCCCGAGTTCGGCGGCGGCGGGCTTGTGCAGCCCGTAACGCCCAGCGCCGCGCCCGCGGAGAGCGCCGACCCCAACGCCACGCCCTCCCCGACCCCCACCGAGGACCCCAACGCCGGCGCGCCCGCGAGCCATAACGACCATATGTACACCTTCCTCGTCGTCGGCTTCGACAAGGTCGCCTATCACACCGACACCATCATGCTGGGCGCGCTCGACACAAAGGAGCACACGATAGACGTCTTCAGCGTCCCGCGCGACACGCTGATGAACATCTCCGGCGGCACGAAGAAGATTAACGAGCTCGTCCTGCGCGGCCGCAACAGCTGCGACAGCTCCGCGACCGAGGAGGAGAGGATGCAGGCCGGCATCGACCGTATGCTCGACGGCTTCACGGACATCCTCGGCTTCGAGGTGGACGTCTACGCCGCGGTCGACCTCGACGCCTTCGTCGAGCTCATAAACGCCATCGGCGGCGTGGACTACGACGTGCCGCAGGATATGTACTACTGGGATCCCGCCCAGGACCTCGCGATAGAGCTCGCGGCCGGCCCGCAGCATCTCACCGGCGAGCAGGCGATAGGCGTCGTGCGCTACCGCTCCGGCTATGTCACCGCCGACATCGGCCGCATAGAGACGCAGCAGGACTTCCTCAAGAGCGTAGCCGACCAGTTCCTCACCCTCGGCAACATCCCCAAGCTCGGCGAGTTCATCGATATCTTCACCAAGTACGTCGTGACGAATATGGACGCCTCCAACCTCGCCTTCTTCGCGAGGCAGTTCCTCCTGTGCGACAGCGAGGACGTCGTCTTCCACGGCACCATCCCCGCCAACACGAACGACGCCATAAAGGGCCTGAGCTACTGCTCCATAAACGTCAGCGAGTGGATAGAGGTCATCAACGAGTACCTCAACCCCTACGACCAGCCCGTCACCGAGGCCAACCTCAATATCCTCACCCACAACTTCACCACCGGCTTCTACTCCACCACCGGCACAATAGCCGGCGGCATAGACTCCTTCACCGACTTCACCGCCCTGCGAGGGTGAGACAGTTTTTTACGGACAGGCAATATCTGGCGTGACACACATGCCAAAGCTGTTCCGCACAAATGCAACAGAATATCTACGGGGAACCTGCCTGTATTGGGGCAGGTTCCCCACTTTTTGCCCAGATTCGCCGTGGGTGTATCACCGTGATACGCATGGCGGACACGGTTTGTGCCACAATGACACAGATTTGACAAATTGACAGGAGGCCGAAGCTGTGATATTCTGTGTTGCGTCAAAGTTTTGATAATTTTTTTCGGGAGGCTGGGCGATGGATAACCCTTACCTTTTGACGGGTCAGGACCAGGCGACGCAGGAGATGATACACGGCTCTCTTTACCGCTGCCGTAAATCCGGGCTCGACTCGCGCCGGGACAGGCTGCCGGAGGTGACGAATGAGATGCGCGAGTACGGCAAAAGCCTTGTATCCGGGCAGATCCGGCTTATGCGGCGCAGCAATCCCTATTATTACGAGGAGCTGCGCGCGGTGCTGGACAAGTGCCGCTCGTGCCTCTTCTATATCAGCCTAGACGGCACAATTTTCGGCCGGTATGGCAATCAGGCCCTAAAGGACGAGCTCAAGGCGAAGAATATCTCCCTCGGCGCAAAGCTTGACGAGAAGACCATAGGCACCAACGCCGCCGTCATGGTTCCGCGCTGTCAGCGGGGCGTTTGGGTTATAGGGGAAGACCACTATATCGACGCCATGAAGTCCTACGCCTGTTACGCCTTCCGCATACCCGGCCGCTACGGACGCAGCGGAATAATAATGCTGCTCACCCGGGTTGAAGACCTCACTGAGCGGCTGGTTGAACTTTTCCGCTTCATTGAGAGCACGGAAACGATAATTACGGCGGGGCTTGCGACCGAGGACACTATGCTCAAGGATACGCTCGTACGGCATAAATACGGCGCGGATTCTACGGAGGATATGGTGCTTATAAGCGACAAGGACGGCTGCGTCACATATGCGAACGAGAGCTTCTACAGCCTCTATGAGACGAGCGCCTTTGAGATAATAAACAAGCGCGTCAGCGAGGCGGTGCCGGAGCTCAGCTTCGTCCGCGACAGCATACTCTCGGCCACGGCCGTGAGGACGCGGCGCGTAAAGCTTACCCTGCCCGGAGGAAAGAGCCTCGTCTGCTTCGCCGACTGTGCGCCTATAAGCAACAACGGCGAGCGGTTGGGCGCGGTTATAACGCTCTCTCAGGTCAAGGGCGGGGATCCCAAGGCGAAGAGCTTTGCGCCCAAGTACGGCTTTGACGACATATTGGGCGTATCGCGCAATTTCGTGGAGCTTAAGGCCTTTGCCGAACGAATAGCCGCCTCGCCGGCGCCCGTGCTCATACAGGGCGAAAGCGGCACGGGAAAGGAGCTGTTCGCACACGCCATACATTCCGCTTCACCGCGCTGGGACAAGCCCTTTGTGAGTATAAACTGTGCGGCCATACCGAGAGATCTCGTCGGCAGCGAGCTTTTTGGTTACGTAGGCGGGGCATTTACGGGCTCAAAGAGCACAGGCGCTAAGGGCAAATTCGAGCTCGCAAACGGGGGAACGCTTTTCCTCGACGAGATAGGCGAGATGCCTCTGGAGATGCAGAGCGTGCTGCTGCGCGTGCTGGAGGAGAACGCCGTGACACGTATAGGCGGAGATAAGCCCATACCAGTAGACGTCAGGCTCATCACGGCCACGAACCGTGACCTTCAGAGCTATATTGCCGACGGAAAGTTCAGAGGCGATCTGTATTACCGGATCAACGTAGTAAACCTCAACCTTATTCCGCTGCGCGAGCGGCGCGAAGACGTGCCGGTCCTGGCGGAGGAGTTTATAAAGCGTTACGCTAAGGAGAACGGAGTTCGTATTAACGGCGTTGACCCGGAGGCGCTTTACGCCATGATGAGCTATGACTGGCCGGGCAACATACGGGAGCTGCGCAACACCATAGAGCGCTGCGTAATCACCGCCGAGGGCGGCAGCATCGGTCTCAAGCAGCTGCCGCCGGCAATATCCAGCCTGGCAGGACAGCCGGCCGCGCCCGCAGGAAGGGAAGAGGAGAACGGCGGAGGCGTCAGCTTTTCTTCGCGGTATTTAAAGCACCGGCGCGACGTGGCGCTGAATATGCTGAGGGACTACGGCGGCAACAAGAGCCTCGTGGCTAAAAAGATGGGAGTTTCACGCTCTACGCTCTACCGCATATTGAACGATACAGAAGAATAAATCCAACGAACCAGGCAAGCTGTCCCGGACGTCATTTTGGTGTCCGGGATATTTTTTTATCGAGCCCGTCAAAAAGTTGGCACGCTTTTTGCTGAAGATATAAAACGAAAGCGTGGACGGCCGTGGGCGCGTCACACGAAATATCTGTTTGCATTTGGAGGCAGAGTATGAAAAAAATTTACACTCCCATAATGATTAACAAGCTGGAGCTCAAGAACCGGTTTGTTATGGCGCCCATGAGCATAGGCGCGACAGACAACGGCATGGTCACCGACGACCAGATTGAGTTCTACAAGCGCCGCGCCCGCGGCGGCGTTGGCCTCATTGTCTTCGCCAATATGCAGTGGGATAAGGAGCGCTACAACCCCCACCATGGCGCGCTGCTGACCGACCGCAAGTATCTGCCCCAGCTCGAAAAGCTGACCCGCGGCATCCACGAGAACGGCGGCAAGGTCTTCGCCCAGCTCATGCACCGCGGCCGCTACGCCAACCAGGCGAGCATCCAGGGCGTACAGGCTGTGGCCCCCAGCGCGATTCCCACCCGCTTCACCCACTTTGAGATGCCCCGTGAGCTCACGCACGACGAGATAAAGACCTTCCTCCAGTGGCAGGCCGACGCCGCGGCCCTCGCTAAGGAGGCCGGCTTCGACGGCATCGAAATTCAGACCAACTCCGGCTACCTCTATGGCCAGTTCTGGAGCCCGCTCACCAATCACCGCACCGATGAGTATGGCGGCAGCGTCGAGAACCGCAACCGCTTCATGGTCGAGACCCTCGAGGCCATGCGCAAGGCCGTTGGCCCCGACTTCCCCATCAGCCTGCGCATCTCCGGCAGCGATTATATGCCCGGCGGCTGCAACGGCGACGATATCGCCCACATATGCCACCTGCTGGACGAGACCGGCAATGTAGACGGCTTCTCCATCACCGCCGGCTGGCATGAGAGCAGCGTCCCCCTCATCACCATGGAAGTCCCTCACGGCGCCTTCGCTTACCTTGGCCGCCAGATAAAGGCCCAGGTTAAGGCCCCCGTCGCCATGGGTATGCGCATGAACCTCGAGAAGGCCGAGATGTTCGTCGAGCGCGGCGACTTTGACGCCATCATTATGGGACGTGTTTTCCTCTGCGACCCCGAGTTTGTAAATAAGGCCCAGAGCGGCAACGCCGACCATATCCGTCCCTGTGTTGGCTGCAACGCCAAGTGTCTCGACAACGCTATGGCCAACAAGCCCATCGGCTGCATAGGCAACTACGAGTGCAACCGGGAGGGCATACTTGAAAATGCCGAGGGCAAGCTGCCCACCGAGACTGTCAGCGAGCACCCCGAGCGCATCCTCGTAATCGGCGCTGGCCCTGCGGGCCTGGAGTTCTCCCGCGTCGCCGCGCTTCGCGGCCACAAGGTCACCATTTGGGAGAAGCGCGACCGCACCATCGGCCTTTCCATGTACGCCGCCACGCCTCCGCGCCGCTATGACATCCGCTACCTCGGCCAGTGGATGGAGCACGAGTGCCGCAGCCTCGGCGTCGAGATAGTTCTGGGCAAGGAGGCTGACGAGGAGAGCGTCCTCGCAGCGGCAAAGGACTTTGACCGCGTGGTATTTGCCTGCGGCTCCAAAAAGTTTGCTCCGCCCATTCCCACTGAGGACGGCGTTCACATGGTCCACGCCTGGGATATCCTTGAGGGCAATGAGCTCGACCTTGGCAAGAAGATAGTCGTTGTAGGCGGCGGCGATGTGGGCGTGGAAACGGCGCTCTACCTCGGCGAGCAGGGCACGCTCAGCGCCGACGAGCTGCGCTTCTTCATGATTTACAAGCCCGAACCCTACGAGAAGCTCGACGAACTGCTCAACAAGAGCGCCATCTACGACGTGTCTGTTGTCGAGATGGGCAAGAAGCTCGCTCCGGATATCAATCCCGGCAGCCGCTGGAGCATCATGGCCCGCTGCAAGCAGCTGGGCGTCAAGATGATGAAGGAGACCAAGGTGCTCGAAATCCGCAAGGATGGCGTCCTCGTCGAAAACGCCGAGGGCCAGAAGCTCCTTCCCGCCGACACCGTAGTCATGGCCGCCGGCGCCAAGCCCAATAATGACCTTTACGAGGCCGTCAAGGACAAAATTCCCAACTGCGCCCTCATAGGCGACGCAGTCAAGGTAGCCCGCATACCTGACGCCGTCGAGAGCGCCTATACCCTGGCCGCCAGCATTTGACGTTTACCTCCCTTTCCTCTCCGGTCCCGCTCCGGCGGGCCGGAGAGGGGAAAATGAAAATAGGAGAGCTTGTTATGACCAGTATACAGCAGGAGAAGTTCGAGCAGGAGCTCGCCCGCCTGCGTAAAAAATGGGCTAAGATATCCGATCCCGAGGTCAACTACCATTTCTCCATCCCTGAGACGACGATGAAGGAGATGTTCCTCCGCCAGGTTGAGCTGCATCCTGACAAGCCCTATATCTACCGTCATGGCGAGGTGCAGACCTGGGGAGAGTGCAACACTGCGGCCTGCCGCATTGCGAACGGTATGCTGAGCCTTGGCCTGAAAAAGGGCGACAGGATAATGACCCTGGTCGCCAACAGCCGCGAGTTTATTGAGCTTGCTCAGGCCTCGTTCAAGACGGGCATAATCATGGTGAACTCCAACCCCCTCGCGACGGCCGACGAGATGGCCGCGCGAATCCGTGACTGCACGCCGGCCGCGGTATTTGCCGATTCCGACGCCGTTGCCGCGCTGAAGACTGCTCTCGCGGAAGACAGCTGCGGGGTAAGGTACCTGATAGCCTGCCCGGCCCAGAAGCCTGTGAGCCGTGACTCGGGTCTCACAGCATGGGAGGATTTTCTCTCCGACAATACATCTGAGCCGGATATTGAGATTGTCCCCTCCGATGTTGCCGTGCTGCAATATACCGGCGGCACCACAGGGGTGCTCAAGGGCTGCTGCCAGACAAACCATGCCTTTGTGGCCAAGGCCCTTGCCCAGAAGGAGTATTTTAAGCCCATACTCACAGACTACGACTACGAGCACTACATGGTTATGATTGGCCTCGGCATGTCGCACGCTTTCGGCTTCAGCCAGGCCATCGTAGTCAATATGTCGCTGGGCGGCGCAATATACCTCGCCGATTCGCTGCACGAGATACTCCGGGCCATTGAGACTTACCGTCCGACCGTCTGGCCCAGCGTGCCCATCTGGATGAAGCTTATAGCCTCCGACCCGCAGTACCAGGGCTACGACATCACCTCGCTCAAGTGCATAACCTGCGGAGCGGCGCCGCTGCCCGTGGAGGTGCTCCA
>DVKN01000091.1 GCA_018716005.1 Candidatus Scatomorpha stercoravium | reverse complement strand
GCCATGGGCACCATAGCCGCTATAAGGCAGAGGGACAGGAGTACCGCTATAAGTTTTTTCATTTTACAAATACCTCCTTATTAGTTGTTGTCCCGTATATGGGACGAGATGTATGCGTTTTTGTTCCGACGGCTCCCGCCGTTTATGCGCATTTATCACCACCTCCGCGAGGTCTTGGCCGCAGTCCCGGCGTAATGTCAGTCATATTACACAAACGGCGGCCATGGGTATACTTCTTCTTTTAGATTCTAGCACGTAACGCCCCCGCATTTCAAGCCGAAACCGCCGATGTAATGCAGATGAAATAATTAAGCGCGTTTACAAAAGGGAAAGCCCGCCCGTTTTTCAACGGGCGGGCTGTATTTGGGTAAAATCAGCGGACAGGCCGCTCGGGGCTCAGGCCTCAAGGCTGTGCGCGTTCACGACTATCGACGTGGTGACGCCGAACACCGTGACGGAGATGGTGGACGAGCCGTTGCCGACCTGGGTGAGCGTGCAGACGAGCGGGTTCGTGGAGTCCGGCGTCACGGTTATGACGCTCTCGTCGCTCGAGGACCAGGTCACGCCCTCGGCGGCGTTGGTGATGGTGTTGGGGAAGACGACGGCGCTCACGACCGTGGTCTGGCCGTCGGCGTTCCACCGCGGGGCCATGGTGAAGCCCGTGGTTGCCGCGCCGTTGACCCAGATGTTCACGCTCTCAACCTGCGGCGTCGGCGTGGGCGCGATGGTGGGGGGCGGCGGGGTCTGCGTCTCGCTGACCGGGGTGAAGGACGGGAAGGTCGTCACCGGCTCCTTTGTGGAGCTGTTGAGGCTGATGCTGACCAGCACGACTACGGCGAGTATGACGGCGAGCAGGAGTATGCCGCCGAATATGAGCTGCCAGCGGGCGTTGCTCGCGGCGCGCTCGCCGGCGGGAGAGCCGGGGTCGGCGCTGCCGCTGGAGGCGGGCACCCTCTCGCTCTGGCGCACGCGGCGCGTGCCGCAGTACGGGCAGCGCAGCCTCAGCGCGGAAAACTGCCTCCCGCAGCGGCGGCAGGTGACGTTGGGGATGAAACTCATGAGAGCCCCTCCATTCATGACAAGTAATAATGAGCCCTAAGCACGTCTGTGCATAAAAAGCTAACATAATATTACTCTTTTTCGTCCTGTTCGTCAAGTATAAGAGAGCTCAATTTTCCTCTCGTCGCCCGACGAGGCGTCGATATAAACATAGACGCGGCCCACGCCGCCGTCGAGGCAGGCGTATTCCCAACACAGCGCCTCCTCCCCGCCCTCCGTCTCCGCGAGGACGAGGCGCGCGGAATCCACGCTGAGGGAGGGGTGCAGCGCGGCGGCGGCCGCCTCCGCCGTGAGACCGGGCGTGAGCGCGCCGCGCTCGGCGTGGTTCATGACGTAGTCTGCGGCGTTCACGGCGGCGATTTCCCCGCCGGCGGCGTCGACCGTCACCGTAACGGAGTCAGGCAGGAGCAGCGCGCCCTCGCCCGAGAGCGGCGCGAGGACGAAATCGTACGCGCCCGCGCGCCCCGCGGCGGAAACTACGGTGAAATCGCCGTCGTAGCGCGAATTTACGAACGATTCCGCCGTATTCTGCGCTTCCTCCGCCGTAATGCGCGCCTCGCCCCCGGCGAGGGCGGAGCTCATGGAGAGCACGACGCCGCCCGTCTCCGTGACGTTCACGCGGCCGCCCTCGAAGTCGAAGGCGAAGCAGGGCACTTCGGCCGCGGACTTGCCCGCAGGGCTGAGGGCCGAGCGCTCGACGCCGAGGAATTCCGCCGCCTTCCGCCGCGCCGTCTCCGAATCCACGGGCGTGAATGACGTGAGCAGCGCGGCGGAGGTATCGCGGGACGAATAGCGGCCCGAGTACTCGAGCTCGGGGAAATCATCGAGCGCGGCGTCCAGCTCCGCGAGGGCCGCGCCCACGGTGCCCTCCGCGCCCTCGAGGGACGCGCCATATTCGTCGAGACAGAGCTCGCCGTCCTCGAGTGCGGAGAGTATGCCGCCCGCCTCGCTCGATATCCTGCCGACGGCCCCGGCGAGGGCGGCGAGGCCCTCGCGCTCGGCCTCGCCGAGCTTTTCGCCCCGGGCGCAGCCGCGTGAGAGGGCGAGGGCGTAGTCCCCCGCGCCGTTGAGATAGAGCGCGAGCGTCTCGAGCTCCTGCGTGGAGCAGGGCATGGCCGCGAGCGCCGTCACGGCCGAGGCCGCGTTCGCCGCCGCCTTCGCCGTGAGCGAGCTCTGCATGGCGGCGTCGTTAGAGCACAGCGCCTCGCGCGAGGCCTCGGAGAGCCCCGCGAGCGCGGAAGCGAACTCGCCCACGGCCGCCGAGCCCCGGGCCCCGGACTCGCGTCCCGCGCCCTCGAGCTCCGAGTCCAGCGACCAGGCGTAGGCCCCCACGCCGAGCACGAGCGCGCAGAGCAGGCAGAATATAGTTATCGCAAGCGATTTTTTCATCGGAACACCTCCGCGCCTAGTGTTTCCGGGCCGGGGCGGAATTATAGCTCCATCTTGGTTTATATTGTCCCGGCGGGCCGGAAGGTGACATTTCTCCTGAAAATAAATTCCTTGAATTTTGTTCGGGATTTGCTATAATTTAAGCATAAAGAGAGGAAATAAGGAGAGGAGGGTGCGTATGACGGAGGCGGAGGCCCGCGAGCGCTTTGAGGCGCTGTACAGGGATAATTTCCGCGCCATGTACCTCGCCGCGCGGCGCGCCCTCCCGAACGGCGAGCTCGCCGAGGACGCGGTGCAGTCGGCCTTCCTCGCCGCCTGGCGGAGGCTGGATGTCCTGCTCGGGAGCCCGTCCCCGCGCGGCTGGCTCTTCAAAGCCCTGCGCAACACGGTCGGCGACACGCTGCGCGCCCTCGAGCGATTGCGCGCGCTCACCGCCGGGGGCGTCGAGGCGGACGCCGCGGTGTACGACGAGCGCGGCGTGCTGCTCGAATATGAGAGCGCGCAGAACCGCGCCGAGCTCGAGCTGCTCGTGCGCGTCTTCTGCGAGGGCGAGAGCTGCGCGGACGTGGCCGCGAGCCTCGGCATAAGCGTCGCCGCCGTGAAAAAGCGCATCCAGCGCGCGAAGGAGCG
>DVKN01000007.1 GCA_018716005.1 Candidatus Scatomorpha stercoravium | reverse complement strand
CGGCGGTGATGGCGATGGCGTCGCCGCCGTTGGCGACGAGCTCGGCGCACTTGGCCTCGACGTTGGGGTCGATGTCGACCATGACAACCTTCGCGCCCTCGGCGCAGAAGAGCTCGCTGGCCTTGTGGCAGATGCCGCCGTCAGCGCCGGTGATTACGCATACTTTGCCTTTCAGTCTGTCCATGATAAATTTCCTCCTTATAATGTTGTCAGCCTTTGTCGCTGAAGTCTATGGTTTCCGGATTCTCAAGCCCGAGGACGGCGTTGTAAGCGTCGGTCGTGGCGTAGAGAATCTTCCTGGCCTCCACCGCGTCGCCTATCGCTATGACGGGGCAGATGTCGGCGAGGGCCTCGCCGGCCTTGGCCGTGGGGGCGAAGCCCAGGGCCATGAGGACGGTGTCGCACTCTATGGTGTCCTCACCCTCGGAACCCTCGACCGTCACGGCGGTGTGGGTGCGGGTGCTGTCGACGGACACGAGCTTGGTGCTGGTGCGGAAGGTGATGCCGCTCTCGCGCATCATCTTCTTGAGCAGGTCGCCGTTCATCTTGAACATCGGCTGTGGCAGCATCTTCTTCGCCATCTCGATGACGGTGACCTGCTTGCCCATGCGGTCGAAGTGCAGCGCGGCCTCGATGCCGACCATGCCGCCGCCGACCATGACTATGCGCTCGCCGACGTCGACGAGGTTCCTGAGCGCGTCGGTGGCGGAGTAGACGCTGTAGCCGTCGAGGCCCGGGATGCTCGCGGGCAGTATCGGCGCGCCGCCGGCGGCCCAGATTATCCTGTCGGGCTTCCAGGCGGCCGCGTTGTCGTGGTTGGCCTCGCGGCAGTAGCGGACGGGCACGCCGGCCTTGGCGAGCTGGAGCTTGTACCAGGTCATGAGGGCGTGCATATCGGCCTTGAAGTAGGGCTGGCTCGCCGCGAGGGCGTTGCCGCCGATGGAGGCGCTCTTCTCCCAGAGCTCGACCTCGTGGCCGGCGGCCTTCGCGTAGAGCGCGGCGGTGCAGCCGCCGGGGCCGGCGCCGACGACGAGGACGCGCAGGGGCGTCTTCGCCTTGGGGATGCCGCCGTCTATCTCATGGCCGCAGACAGGGTTCACGGCGCAGGTGGCGTTCTTTAGCGCGTAGGAGCGGGCTATGCAGCCCTCGTTGCAGGAGATGCAGGGGCGGATGTCCTCGGCGCGGCCCTCGGCGAGCTTGTTGGGCAGCTCGGGGTCGGCGAGGAGGCCGCGGCCTATGACCGTGAAGTCGCAGACGTCGTGGCGCAGGACGCTCTCGGCCTTCTCGACGTTGGAGTAGCGGCCGTGGGTCAGGACGGGCACGGTGCTTATCTCCCTGACGGCCTTGGCGCTGCGGGCCTGGAGGGTCATCTCCTGGATGTAGTCGGGCGGCATGGCGAGGTACCAGTCGTCATGGCAGCCGGCGTCGACGTGGAGCGCGTCCACGCCGCACTCGAGCAGCTTGCGCGTGAGCTCGAGGCCCTCCTCTATGCCGCGGTAGCCCTCTTCGACGGGCAGGTAGTGGTCGGGGCAGTACTTGACGATGACCGGGAAGTCCGCTCCGCCGACCTCCTTGGAGATGGCGATGAGCTCCCTGAGGAAGCGCATGCGGCCGTCCAGGTCCCCGCCGTACTCGTCCGTGCGCTTATTCCAGCGCGCGGTGAGGAACTGGTCGGTGAGGTAGCCGCCGTAGGCGTGAATCTCGATGGCGTCGCAGCCGGCGCCGACGGCGCGCTGCGCGGCGGCGCGGTAGTCGTCCTCGAGCTTGTGTATCTCGTCGACGCTCAGCTCGTGGCACATGACCTGCGGGGCATGCATCCAGGGGCAGGCGCTCGCGCTTATCGGCACGGGGTAGCGCAGGCTGGGCCCGCCGATGCGGCCGTTGCCGGGGTGCAGCTGGGCGCAGACCTTGCTGCCCAGGGCGTGGGCGCGCTCGCACAGCTCCTTAAAATACGGCGTGCTATGGTCGTTGAGGAAAATGGAGTGGCTGGGGTCCTCGAAGTAGTCGGACGCGACTATGTTGCACATGAGCATGGCCGCGCCGCCCCTGGCGCGCTCGACGAAGTATTCGACGCCGCGCGGGCCGAGGTTGCCCACGATGGTGCCCATGGGGGCGAGGATTATGCGGTTTTTGAGCTCGAGGCGGCCTATCTTGCCCGGCTCGAGCAGCTTGAAGCAGGTGTCGTTCATCATTAAACTCCCAGGGTGCGAAGTTTGCCCAGTATCTTGCGGTAGGTGAGGCGCAGGGTCTTTATGCGCCAGACGCCGTCGTCGCACTTCACCATGTCGTCCACGTAAAGGGCCCAGCCCTCGTAGGTGGAGCCGTCGTCCTTATAGGTGTGGTAGTCGTTCAGGCGGGTGAGCAGGCGGCAGGAGCGCTCGCCGGTGAACTGCACGATGGGGTTGTGGCCCATGTGGGTCGGCACCATCGAGTCGTTGCACACGACGGCGGCGCGGTCGACCTGGTCCTGAATGCACTTGTTGGGCACCAGGCGGCCGTTGGAATAGGCCTCGAAGGGCTCGGTATAGACCTCGGGGAGCAGGTCCCACATCTGCATGTCTATGCACCACCAGTACTTGTACTTGGTGGCGAGGATGTTGGGGATTTCGGCTAGCTGCTCGGGGGTATAGCCCTTGCCGGCCTCGGTGAGTATCTCGCGTACGAGTTCGGTGATTTCCTTATCGGCAGGAATAGTCAAGGGTTGCTCCTTTCTCAATAGGCCCCCTGCTTTAGGGCAGGGGGCCGGTTTGAATGTCTCAGGCCTTCTTGCTGTAAATCTTGGGGAGCATCAGGCAGACGACCATGCCGACGACGACGCAGGCCATCTGGACCCAGGCGACGTTGTGCATGGAGCTGACGACGGCCGCGCCGAGGGCGGCGGCGTCGCCCGCCTGCTGGGCGGCGGCATAGCCGCCGACGAACATGGAGCTGAACACCGCGACGCCGAAGGGGGCGGACATATCGCGGAACACGGTGTAGGTGCCGCTGCCGGCGCCCGCGATCTGCGGGTCGAGGCCGGAGAGGGCGACCTTCATGAAGATGGTGCCGTTGCCGCCGAGGCCCAGGCCGATGAAGAACAGGCTGGAGGCGAACAGGACGAAGCCGGACTCAGCCGTGAAGAGCAGCTGGATGGCGGCGCCGACGAGGCAGAAGAGCAGCGCGAGGACGGAGATGTAGCGCGGCTCGTGCTTGTTGGAGAGCGGGGCCACGGCGATGTTGCCGATGGTCATGCCGACGTACATGATGGAGGTCGCGAAGCTGGCGACGGAGCTGGTCGGGTCGAACATCATCGAGAAGCGGATGGTGTTCGTCATGCAGGCCTGCATGAGGCCCTGGGTGAGGAAGAGGACGACGACGGGGAGGATGAACTCCTTGCGGGCCATGAACTTGCCGTTGAGGATGGGGTTCTTGGCCTTGCGCTCGGCGAGGAAGAGGACTATGAGCGCAACGACGGTGCAGCCAATAACAGCGAGGCTGGCGGTGCCGAGCCAGCCGCCCGCGCCCTGGCCGACGGTCGGCACGCAGAGCACCAGGGAGAAGCCGAGGATGATGAAGATGCCGCCGAAGATGTCGAAGCCGGCGAGGCCCTTCCTGGGGCCGGTCTCCTTCTTCATGGTGACGAGGCAGATGACGAAGCAGAGAGCGGCGAGGCCGGCGCAGATGTAGAGGATGAGGCGCCAGTTCTGGGTGGCCTGGAAGATAAGGCCGCCGACGGTGGGTCCAAAGATGACCATGCCGCTGGAGAGCGCCATGTAGACGGCGAAGCCGTTGCCCATCTTCACGGGCGGGAACTCGCTGGTGATGTAGGCGATGACGGTCGGGGAAATGGCGGCCGCGCCGACGCCGACGACGAACCTGGCGGCGAGGACCATCCAGATGGCCCCGTCGGGCGCGAGGCCGATGGCGAGCTCGCCGATGGCCATGAGGGCTATGCCGACGAGGGCGGCGCCGCGGCGGCCGAAGATGTCGCCGAGCTTGCCGAGGACAGGCGCGCAGGCGGCCATGCCCATGCTCATCGAGAGGGTGATCCAGGTGACCCAGGTGGAATCCAGGCCCCAGGCGCTGACTATGTTGTTGGGGATAGACGCGGTGAAGCCGCCGGCGAGGCTGACCAGGGCCGCGGCCATGGCGAAGGGCACAAAGCCCTTCATGTAGTTTTTGTTTACTGTAGCATCCATGCTTTTTCTCCTCCTTGGTGGTGTCCTCCGGGGCGTTTGCCGCCCCGGAGCGGCTGCGCTGGGTTACAGGTTATATGCGACCTCGAAGCCTTCCCACATGGCGTCGCTGCTCTGGCGGGCCTTGACGGCGTCGCCGATAACGTGCACCTCGGGGACAAAGGCCTTGAGTTCTTCGCTGAGGGGATCGTAATTGCGGGCGCCGAGGCCGAAGATGATGTAGTCGAAGCCGCGGAGCCACTCCTCGGTGCCGTCCTTCCTCTGGACCTTTACGTCGTGGTCGGTGACCTCGAGTACCTTGGTATTTACGTTGATGTCAACCCCGTTGGCCTTCAGCGTGCGCATAAGGGGCGCCCTGTTGGGCATGCAGACGCCGGTGAGGATCTGGGGGAGCATCTCTATGATGGTGACCTCGACGTCGCCGATGCTCGCGTCGAAGCCGCGGGTGAACGCGGTCGGACGGGCGTTGGCGAGTATCGTCTCGGCCGTCTCGCAGGCGACTTCGCCGCCGCCGAGGATGCACACGCGGCCCTTCGGGATGACGAACTTGCCCCTGAGGTAGTCGTGAGCGGTGCGGACGGGATACTCCTGCGTGCCCTTGATGGGCGGGATGAGCGGCTTCGCGCCGGTGGCGACGATAACCGCGTCGGGATTGAACTCGCGGACGGCCTCGACGGTGGCCTCCCTGCCGAACTCGAACTTGACGCCGGCCTTCTTCGCGCGGTAGTTGAGGTGGACGAGCCACTTCGTCATCTCCTGCTTGCCGGGGCTGGTGACGGCGAGGTTGAGCTGGCCGCCTATCTTGTCGTCGGCCTCCCAGACGGTGACGTCGTGGCCGCGCTCGGCGGCGGTGACGGCGGCGTACATGCCGCCGGGGCCCGCGCCGATGATGAGGGTCTTCTTCGGCTTGTCGGTCGGGTTGTCGGGATAGTCGTACTCATGGCCGACGCGCGGGTTGATATGGCAGCGGCACTGGGGACGCTCCGCGGTGCGGGTGATGCAGCTGCCGCCGCAGCTTCCGCAGGGGGTGATGTCGTCGAAGCGGTTCTCGTAGGCCTTGTTGCAGAGGTCGGGGTCGGCGAGCAGGGGGCGGCCCATGCTCACGCCGTCCACGAGGCCGCGCTCGACTATGTCGGCGGCGTAGCGGATGTCGTTTATCTTACCGACGGCGTAGACGGGGATGTTGACGACCTTCTTTATCTCGCTGGCCTCATAGACGTTCATGCCTATGTGCTTGCCGTGGCTGGGGATAATGTTCTCGAGGCCCTCGTACTGGGTGCCGCCGGAGACCTCGATGAGGTTGACGCCGGCCGCCTCAAACTTGGGCGCGAGGTAGAGCATCTCCTCGAGGCTGTTGCCGCCCTCGACGCGCTCGCTGCCGGAGACGCGCAGGAAAATCGGGAAGTCGGGGCTGACGTTCGCGCGTACCTCGGCTATGACCTCGAGGATGAAGCGGGCGCGGTTGTCGATGCAGCCGCCGTACTCGTCCATGCGCTTGTTGCGCAGCGGGCTCAGGAAGGCGCCGGGCATCATGTAGGCGTGGGCGCAGTGCAGGCCGATGGCGCCGCAGCCGGCCTCCTCCACCCTCCTGGCGGCCTGGCCGAACTGCTTGACGACCTCGTGTATCTCGTCGATGGTCATCGCGCGGGAGACGTGGCAGTTGGCGTTGGTGTTGACGCTCGGGCCCAGGGGCGGGATGCCGCGGAAGCCGCAGATGCTCTCCGGGCCGGGGTGGATAATCTGGGGCACGAGGGTGCTGCCGGTGGCGGCGACGCGCTGGGCGAACTCGCGGAACTGCGGGACCAGGTCGTCGGAGTCGAGGCAGGTGGTCTTGCCTATGTACTGGTACTTGCGGTCAATCGTGACGGCGTCTATCATGACATAGCCGGTGCCGCCCTCGGCGCGGCGGACGAAGATGTCCGCGAGGCGCTTGGGCACGGTGCCGTCCTTCGCCTCGTAGTCCATGCTCATGGGGGCCATGCCGACGCGGTTGCGCAGCGTCAGGGAGCCCACCTTGAGCGGGGAAAACAGCTTAGAGTCTTTCATGTCCATGGTGTCAGTTGTCCTCTCAAATCATTTTACTCATCCGGCGCTGCCGCCGGCCGGCCGTTTCTCCGCAACGGCCTCAAAGCATCTTCTTATCCATGACGGCGCGTCCGGCTATGCGGCCGTAGAAGAGCGCGCTGCCTATGGAGGTGCCGCAGGTGGGGTACTGCGTGCCGTACATTCCCGTACCGGCGACCTCGCCGGCCGCGTACAGGCGGGGTATGACGCTCCCGTCGGGGCGTATTACGCGCGCCGAGAGGTCGGTGTCCAGCCCGCCGAAGGTGACGGTCACGCAGGGGTGGAGCCTGAGCGCGGCGAACTTCGGCCCCTTTATGGGGTGGAGGAACTTCGCGGGCTTCCCGAAGTCCTCGTCGGCGCCCTTTTCCACGAGCTCGCAGTAGCGCTCGTATGTGGCCTTCAGCACGGCGGGGTCGGCCTTTATCTTCACGGCCAGCTCCTCTATGCTGTCGGCGGCGTAGTCGCGGCTCTTGCCCTCGACAGCCTGGGCGAAGCCGTAGCGCACGGTCGGATAGGGCTCGTCGCCGCTGGTTATGTACCAGCCGCAGCTGCTGCCGGAGCGTGCGATGGCGTCCGAGACCGTGTACTGATAGGTCCACTCGTTTACGACGCGCTCGCCGCGGCTGTTCACTATGAGGCCGCTCTCGTCGTTTATGCCGACGCCGCAGCTCAGCGAGGTGTAGACCACCTGCACGGCCGGGTGCTCGTAGTTGAGCGCGCCTATCCTCTCGGCGGCCGTGAGGCCCTCGCCGACGTTCCCGCACGGGACGTTGCTGAAGTAGTGCGCCACGGGGTAGCGGGAGCACATCTCCTTGTTCCGCGCGTAGCCGCCGGTGGCGATTATCACGCCGCGGCGGGCGTAGAGCGTCAGCTTCGCGCCGTTCGCGCGGCGGCATACGACGCCGGTCACCGCGCCGTATTCGTCGGTGAGCAGCTCCTGCATGGCGGTGTTGTAGATTATCTCGCCGCCGATGTCGTTCTCATAGTAGAGCGTGAGCGGGGTGGAAATCTCGCCGCCCTGGCCGTTCGTCTGGCCGCCGCCTCCGGGGGAATTGTGCACCCTCCAGGGCTGGAGGCTCTTGTGTATGGCCTCGACGTCGAGGACGTGGTAGCTCGTCTTGAGCGCGCCGTCCTTCCTGCGCGGGCGGGAGAGCTCCTGATACGGCATGGCCAGTATCTCTTCCTCATCGCCCTTCACGGTGGCCTCGATGGAGCTGAGCCATTCTATGGTGGAGTTCAGGTTGTCGACGAGATAGCGGGTCTTCCCGGCGTCCATGAATTTGCCCTGCCGGTCGCCCACCTCCATGAGGTAGTCGTAGACCATGTTCTCGCTGTCGTAGATGCCCTGGCGCTTCTGCCATTCGGTGCCCGCGCCGAGGAGCTTGCCGCCGGAGCGCGCGGTCGCGCCGCCGGTCACGCCCTGCTTCTCCACAATCACGACGTCGCCGCCGGCCTCCTTGACCTCGATGGCGGCGGCGAGGCCGCCCGCGCCCGCGCCGCAGACCACGACGTCGACATGGCGGACCTCGTCCTCATACTCGGGCGGCACGGGGCCGGGGGCGGAGCGGAGCGCGGCTATGTCCTCCTCGGACGCGCCCGCGGCCGCGAGGGCGGCGGAAACCGCGCCGAGGATGGCCTCGCAGGTGACGTCCGCGCCCGTTACCGGGGGAATGTTGAGGCTCTGGTATTTGACTATGAGCCCGGGGAAGCTCTCGATGGGCGTGGTGTTCAGCCCCCAGGCTATGCCGCGGTATTCGCGGTGCTTGGTTATCTTTACGCTGAGGATGCTCCCCTCGGAGACCTCGGCGCTCACATAGAGCCTGCCGCCGTATCCGCGCGCGCAGCCCTCATATGTACCTGGATTCAGCTTCACTGCACGGCCTCCTCAATGCGAGCCGCGCTCACACTTCCTCGAAGAAGGTGTAGGACGGGTCCTTGACGGTGTCGCGGCCGTTGTTGTAGTCGTCGAAGTACCTCGGCGTGAGCATAAAGGTGTTGTCGCCGGCGACGACGCGCTCGGTGATGACCCACTTGCCGTCGCGCTTCTCCCACTTGTCGATGTCGCGGCAGCGGGCCTCGACGGTGAAGCTGGCCTCGCCGGCCTTGTTCTTGTACTTGCAGGCGGCGTACATATAGGTCTCGCTCGCGGCGCGGGTCATGTCGTCATTGAACTTTATCAGGATGTTCGTCATCATGTGGTGGGTGGCGACCATCCCGCGGTGCATATTGAGCATCATGTCGATGAAGCCGCGGCCGTCGCCCTTATAGGTGGGGCCGTAGTCGACCTTGGCGTCCTCGGCGAAGACAGTGTAGCCCAGCTCGTTGTCTATGCGGTCAAGCGCGCGGCAGTAGGTGTATATCTGCTCGCGGATGGCTTCCTTCTCTATGAGTTCCTGGAGTTGACGTTCCATATCTGTCTCCTTTAGCGCTTGTTGGTCATGAGCAGCATGTCGCCGTATACGGGGCTCGGCACGCCGAAGCCGCCGTGGACGGCCAGCACCTGGCCCGTGGTGAAGGGCGCGGTGGCGAAGTAGAGCGCGGCGTCGGCCATCTCCTGGGGCGTGGCCATGCGCGCGATGGGCGTGTGCTTGAGGAAGAACTGCATGAACTCGGGCGTCAGGTTGTTCATGACGGCCTCGGTCGCGGTCATGCCGGGGCACACGACGTTGCAGGTGATGTTGTCCTTCGCGGCGTGGACGGCTATCATCTTGCTCAGGTGGATAATGGCGGCCTTGCTGGTGCCGTAGGCGACCTGGCTCGTATCGGGCGTGATGCCGGCGACGGAGCCGATATTGATTATGCAGCCGCTCTTCTGCTTCTCCATCGCGAGGCGTATGGCCTCCTGGGAGGCTATGAACACGCTGGAGAGGTGCATGTCAATATAGTTCGCGAACTTGTCGTATTTCGTGTACTGGAACGGCAGGTCGTCCTTCGGGCTCGTGCCGCCGAAGTTGTTGACGAGTATGTCCAGCCGGCCCTCGTTTTCGACGGCGGTCTTTATCATGTCCTTCATGCTCTGCTTGTCGTGAGCCTCGAAGTACACGGTCTTCACGCAGCAGCCCTCCGCGTTGAGGGCCGCGGCCTTTTCGTTGGCGGCTTCAAGGTTGCGGCAGGCCATATAGACCGTCGCGCCCTCGCGGGCGAAGGTCTCCGCTATGGCATAGCCGATGCCGCGCGTGCTCGCGGTGACGAGCGCCACCTTATTCTCCAGTTTTTTCATATCAAACCCTCCGGAGGCCGGGCCCGGCCGTCGGGCCGGGCCCGAATAGATTCTTATTTCTTGTCTTCGGGGAGGCCCTTCCAGTCGGGGCGCATATGGGGGATGACCTCGCGCAGGCGGTAGCGCTTGATAGTGGTCTCAAGGTCGAACTCGCCGACGATGCCGCGGTCGTAGTAGTCCTGAATCTGCTCGTCGGTGTAGCCGAGGTCGCGCATGATGTCGCGGTTGTCCATGCCGAAGAGCGGGGCGCCGCGCCAGATCTGGCTCGGGTTGTTCTTGAACTTGCTCAGGAGGCCGAGGCCCTTGACGTGGCCGAACATGGGGTCGTCCCACTCGGTGAGGGTCTCGCGGGCCTGCCACTGGGGATCCTTGGCGCAGTCCTCGAGCTCGTAGACCTTCTGGCAGGGGATCTGATGGGCGAGCATCTCGGCCTCGACCTCGTCGACGGTGTGCTGGGAGACGTAGTTCTCGACGGCGCGCTCTATCCTCTGGCCGACGGGGGAGTTAATCATCCAGCCGGTGAAGCCCTCGGGGAAGTCGGGGTCGCCGGTGCCGGGCACGGGCAGGCCGATAATCGGGTAGCCGCGCTTGCAGACCTCGGCGCCGGTCATGCCGATGAAGATGACGCCGCCGTCCTTGCAGGTGTAGAAGCTGAAGCTCGCGGCCTGGGCGTCCTTGTTGCCGGTGCGCGGCATCTTGACGCCGTCGGTGAGGTACTGCATGAAGCGGCCGTCGGTGATGCGGGCCAGGGCCTCGTACTGGGCGACGTCGACGCTCTCGCCCTTGCCGGTGAGCTGGGTGCTGACGTAGCAGGCGAGCATGCTCCAGCAGGTGGTGAGGCCGCAGACGTAGTCGCTCAGGTAGGGGTTGGTCTTGAGGGAGTAGTCGATGCCGTTGAGGGACATATAGCCGGAGAAGGCCTGGCCCGCGGCGTCGTAGCTCGCCTTGGTGACGTACTCGGGCACGCCGCTCTGGCCGTAGCCGGAGACGTGGCAGATGGCGAGCTTGGGGTTGATGGTCCAGATAAACTCGTCGCTCAGGCCCAGGCGGTCGTACTGGCCGCCCTTGGAGGACTCGACCCAGATGTCGGCCCACTTGATGAGCTTCAGGAATATCTCGCGGCCCTCTTCGGTCTTGATGTCGGCGACCATGGAGAGCTGGTTGCGGTGGTTCTGGGGATAGCCGTACCAGCCGCGCTGGTTGTCGGGCTTCTTGGGGGCCTCGAAGTGGATGACGGTGGCGCCGGCCTCAGCCAGCAGGCCGCCCGCGAAGGGGCCGGCTATGTTGGAGCCGCTGTCGAGTATCTTTAGCCCGTGGAGGGCGCCGTTATTGGGGAAATCTTTAAGACCAGCCATTGGTTTTCTGCTCCTTTCGGGTATAGCTTGAGGTGGTTCAGTGCAGCGGCACGAAGGCGGGGCGGTATCCGCCGTCGACGTTCAGCGTGCTGCCGGTTATGTACGAGGCCATGTCGCTCGCGAGGAAGAGCATGGCGTTCGCGATGTCGCGGGGCTCGCCGAGCCTGGCGAGGGGGATGCTCCTCGCGCAGCTCTCGCGCTCCTGCTCGTTGAGGTTGGAGACCATCTCCGTGTTCACGACGCCGGGGGCGACCGCGTTCACGCGGACGTTCCAGGGCGCGAGCTCCATGGCGAGCGAGCGGGTGATGCCGAGTATGGCGGCCTTGCTCGCGCTGTACGGCGTGCCCATCTGGGTGCCGAACTGGGCGGTGACGGAGCTCGTGTTCACGATGGAGCCGGAGCGCTGGCGCTTCATGTACCGCGCCACGTGCTTGCAGAAGTTGAAGGTGCCGCCGGCGTTGACGTCTATGACGCGGTCGAAGACGCTCTTGTCCGTGCGCGTGATGGGGGAGTCGACGGTGATGCCGGCGACGTTGAGCATGATGTCGATGCGTCCGCCGAAGCGCTCGGCCACGGCGTCGACTACGCCCATGACGGACTCCTCGCTGCGCACGTCGCACTGGAAGGCCTCGAAGCGGGTGCCGTATTTCTCGGCGGCTTCGGCGAGGCCGGCCATGCTGCCGGTGTTGATGTCGACGCCGGCGACTATGGCCCCCTCGGCTATAAATGTCAGGGCGCACTCATGGCCTATGCCCGAGTTCGCGCCGGTTATTATGGCGACCTTGTCTTTCAGCAGCATAGCTTACGGCCTGTAGGCGCCGTCAACGCTGACGGTGGTGGCGGTGATGCCGCTGGCGAGGTCGCTGGCGAGGAAGAGATAGACGTTGGCAATCTCCTCGGGCTCGAGCATACGCTTCATGGGCAGGTACTTGAGGTACTGCTCCTTGATGACGGGGTCCATGTTGGCGTTGGTCATGTCGGTGTTGACAACGCCGGGGGCGACGGCGACGACGCGGATGTTGCGGCGGACCAGCTCGCGGCCGAGCTCATGGGTGAAGCCGACGACCGCGGCCTTGCTGGCGGGGTAGCCGACGCCGGAGGTGGAGCCGAAGATGCCGGTGACGGAGGCGGTGTTGATGATGACGCCGGCGTTGTTGGCCTTCATGTACTGGTAGGCGGCCCAGGCGCCGTTGTACACGCCCTCGACGTTGACGTCGAACATATGCTCGAACTCGCCCTCCTGAATCTTGCTGAACACGGTGCTGTGGGTCACGCCGGCGTTGTTAATCATGACGTCGATGCGGCCCCACTTGGCGACGACCTGGCCGACGGCGTCGAGCATCTCCTGGCGGCTGGTCAGGGTGGGATGCAGGCCGAGGACCTCGACGTCCGGGTAGAGCTCCTTGAGCTTGGCGAGGGCGGCGTCGACGGTCTCCTGGCAGTGGCCGGCGATGGCGACGTGGGCGCCGTTCTCGATGAACTTCTTAGCGGCCGCGAAGCCGATGCCGCGGGTGCCGCCGGTTATGAAAGCTACTTTGCCTTTGACGAGTTCCATGATATATCTTTCCTTTCTTATTCTCGGGATTGGGCTCAGATTTCCGCCTTATTCGGCCTTTACTTCCTTCTTGGCGTGCATATTGGCGGTCATGCGGGTGTGGGGGCGCTTGAAGCTCTCCTCGTAGATGCGGACGTAGCCGGTCTCGACTATGAGCCACTGGCCGTCTATCTTCTCGTACTTGTCGGTGTAGAAGGCGCCGCCCTGGATGCCCACGCCGGCGTAGGGGCTGCCCTCGGTGAAGATGAGGTTGTCCTGGAGGTACCAGCGGCCGACGGCGGTGCCGTCGTCGTTGACGGTAATCTCGGGGGTGTGGCCCATGTGCATGCTTATCATCTCGGCGGGCATGGTCTGCTTGAAGTAGTTAGTGACCTCCTTCGGGCCGTGGAAGGAGAGCTTGCCGTTGGAGTAGGAAGTGGCGACGTTGGGGGAGAACGTAGTCTCGAGGCCGTCCCAGTCCTTGCTGTCGAGGCAGCGGAAATACTTGCCCTTCAGGTTCATAATCTCGATAACGTCTCGGAGCTTCTGGGTCTCCTTCTCGAGAGCCTCGAGCCTTTCTTCAATCGTCATAACTGTACCTCCTAACAATAGTTCGCGGTTTTTCGCGCCGCGCCGGGGCCCGGCGCGGCGTTTTTTCAATGTCAGGCCGGGAACTCAGGCGTTCTCGGCGAGAAGCTCGTAGATTGCGTCCATACCGGCGGTGGTGGCGTCGAGCGCGTTGCCGACGGCCTTCGCGTCGCCTATCACGCGGCAGAATATGCCGAGCTTTTTGCAGGCGGAGACGATGTCGGTGGTGTCGCGGCTGCGGGAGCCGACGGAGATGACGGCGGCGTCGCAGGGGATGCTGGCGGTCTTCTCGTGCTTCGTGTAGACCACGCTGTCGGGGCGTATCTCCTCGCACTTGGCCTCGCCGATGAAGTTGATGCCGTACTCGAACAGGTTCTTCTTGACGAACTTGCGGCGCAGCGGGCCGTAGCCGATGCCGGGCTTGTTGCGCATCTCGATGACGCTCACGTGGGCGCCGCGCTCGGCGAGGTACTCGGCGACCTCGACGCCGACGGAGGCGCCGCCGATGATGACGACGTTGCCGGACGGGGTTATATCGCCGGCGAGGACCTCGTGCGCGTTGCAGACGTGCGGGAGGTCGTAGCCGGGGATGCGCGGGATGAGCGGGGTCGCGCCGGTGGCGCAGATGACGGCGTCGGGCTTGACGCGGGCGATGAGCTCGGGGGTGACGGTGGTGTTCAGGTGGACGGGGATGCCCAGGCTGAGCACGGCGTGCTGCTCCCAGAGGTCGGCCTCGCCAATCTCGTCCTTGTGCGGGGCCTTGCCGGCGAGGACGAACTGGCCGCCGAGGGCGTTGGTCATTTCGTAAATCTCGGGCTCGTGGCCGAACTGCTTGAGGTAGCGCGCGGTCACCATGCCGCCCATGCCGCCGCCGATGACCATGACGCGCAGGCTGCGCTTGGCGGTGGGGACGGGCTTGCTCTCGCGGCCGCACATGGGGTTGCGCAGGCAGGTTATGTGGGCGCGGTCGGGCAGGGTCACGGCGTCGTAGCAGCCCTGGAGGCAGCCGATGCACTTGACTATCTTGTCGCTCTCGCCGCGCATGGCCTTGACGCACCAGTCGGGGTCGGCTATCTGCGCGCGGCCGATGGCGACCATGTCGGCCTTGCCCTCGGCGAGGGCGCGCTCGGCCATCTCGGGCTCGACTATGCGGCCGACGGTGGCTATGGCGACGTCCTTGACCTTGCTCTTGAGCTCGCCGATGAGGTCTATGTTGAGGCCCTTCGGCAGGTTGATGGGCGGCACCTCGTAAACGTTGGCGAAGGAGAGGATGTTGCCGCGGGACACATCCGCAAGGTCGACGCCGGCCTCGCCGGCCCAGTTCACGAACTGGGCGACGTCGTCGACGGTGAGGCCGTTCTCGAGGTAGTCGTCGTGGACGTCGACGCGCATGAGCAGCGGCATATCCTCGGGCATATTGCGGCGCATCTCGCGGATGCACTCGAGGGCGAAGCGCGCGCGGTTTTCGAGGCTGCCGCCGTACTCGTCCGTGCGGCGGTTGATGGCCGCGGTGAGGAACTCGTGGGCGAGGTAGGTGTGCGCGGCGTGGAATTCGACGGTGTCGAAGCCGGCCTCGACGGCGAGGGCGGTGCTGCGGCCGAAGGCGGCGACTATCTCGTCTATGTCCTCCTTGGTCATGTTGTTGACGTCCAGGCAGCGGACGCCCTCATAGAGGAAGGGGCGGTAGACGAAGCCGCAGTGCAGCAGCTGCACGCCTATCCTGCCGCCGGCCGCGTGGACGGCGTCGGTGAGCTTTTTGAACTCGTCGCGCTGCTCCTCGGTGTAGAGGCCGAAGTTCATCCTCGAGCGCGAGGTGATGTGCACGGCGGTGCACTCGAACATATTGAGCGCGCAGCCGCCCTTGACGCGCGCGACGTGATAGGCGATGACCTCATCGCCTATGTGGTCGTGCGCGAACTTGGTGTCCATGCCCGGCATAAGCACGCGGTTCTTGAGTTCGAGGCCGCGGAGCTTGATGGGGGAAAAGAGGTTTTCAAAGTGCATTGTAAGCTTGTCTCCTAATCTTTTTTCTCTCGGTCGGGTTTATTGTCTCTCTCGGATTACATATCCAGCGCGACCTTGGCGGCCTCGCGGGTGGCCCAGAGGGCGGTGCGGGCCTGCTTGGCGTCGCCGATAACGTGGCAGGGCACGCCCAGCTCGGCGCACTTGGCCTGGAGGTCCTCGCTGCCGCGGGCGGTGATGCCCATGCAGATAACGACGGCGTCGAAGTCGGCGCTGCCCTGGGTGCTCTCCTTGGTCTTGCGGTCGGTGACGACGAAGTGTACCTTCTTGCCGTCCTCAATGCCGAGCACGGCGGTGCCGCTCATGCCGGTGATGCCGAAGCCCTTGAACTGGGGCTTGATGAACATCTTGCGGAGCATGGTGAGGTCGTTGCCGACGCCCTTCTTCTCCATAACGGTGACCTTGCAGCCCTGGGCCGCGAGGAGCATGGCGACCTCGCTGCCGACGCTGCCGCAGCCGACGACGCAGACGTTGCCGGAGAGCTTGACCTCGCCGGTGAGGACCTGGTACTGGTGATAGGCGGTCTCCGCGCCGGGGATGGCCGGGCAGACGTAGTCGGAGCCGATGGCGACTATGACCTCGTCGGGCTTGACCTCGGCGATGAGCTCGGGGGTGACGGGGGTGTTGAGGTGGGTCTCGATGCCCATGCGCTCGACCTCCTTGACCTCCCACTCGGCGGCGGCGGTCATTTCCTGCTTCTGCGGAGCGACGCCGGCGAGGAGGAACTGGCCGCCCAGGTGGTCGGAGGCCTCGAAAATGGCGGGCTCGTGGCCGCGGGCCTTGAGTATCTCGGCCGCCATCATGCCGCCCATGCCGCCGCCGATTATCATGACCTTCTTCGGGCTCTCGGTCTTCTGCAGGCCCTTGTACTCGAGGCAGGCGAGCGGGTTGCGGGTGCAGGTGATGGTCTTGAAGCGCGGGTCGATGACGGCGTCATAGCAGCCCTGGTCGCAGCCGATGCACCTGCGGATAAGCTCGGGGTGGCCCTCCTGGGCCTTCTTGACCCACTGGGGGTCGGTAATCTGGCCGCGGCCGATGCCGACGAGGTCGACCTTGCCCTCGGCTATCAGCTTGTCGGCGAGCTCGGGGGTGTTGACGCGGCCGACGCCCATAACGGGGATGCTGACCTGGGCCTTTATCTTGGCGATGTTGTCCATGTTGAAGCCGGGCTTCAGCAGGTAGGGCGGGACCTCGTAGACGGTGGCGAAGCTCATGGAGTTGCCGCGGGAGAGGTCGACGACGTCGACGCCCAGCTCGGCGGAGCGGTTGATGAAGTCGACTATCTCCTGCTCGGTCATGTTCTCCTGCATGAGCTCGTCGACGGCGTCGCAGCGCATGAAGAGGGCCATGCTGTCGGGGATGTTCGCGCGGATTTCCTTAATGCAGTTCCAGGCGAAGCGGCAGCGGTTCTCGAAATTGCCGCCGTACTCGTCGGTGCGGTGGTTGGTGCCGGGGCTGAGCATCTCGTGGGGCAGGTAGCTGTGGCCGCCGTGGAACTCGACGGCGTCGAAGCCGGCGTCGGCGGCGCGCTTGGCGGCGGCGCCGAACTGCTTCTCAATCTCCTGCAGGCGCTCGACGCTCAGGGTGTCGGGCGTCTCGAGCTTGTTGCTCTCGTCGAAGAAGTACTGGGGCGTGAAGCCGCCGTGCCAGAGCTGGATGGCCATCTTGCCGCCGACGGCGTGGACGGCGTCGGTGAGCTTGCGGAGCTCCTCGACGTCCTTGTCGGTGTAGAGGCCCATGTACATATAGGCGTGGGGTTCCGGACAGACGGCGGCGACCTCGAAGATGTTCAGGGCGCAGCCGGCCTTGGCCTTCGCGACGTGGTAGGCTATCATGTCCTCGCCTATCTCGTGCTTGTTGCGGACCATCTTGGTGTTCATGCCGGGGAGGACAACGCGGTTCTTGAGCTCGAGGCCGCGAATCTTCATGGGGCTAAACAGTGCGTCAAACATTTTTCATTTCTCCTTTGAACGGTTTGTTTTAATTGCTTCCATGTAACCAAAGCGCCGTCCGGGCTCAGACGCCCTTGGCGATGCTGTCTCGGAGTATCTCGTCCCTCGCGACCTTGCCGTTGTCCTTGCGGCGGATGCGGTCGACGAATTCGTAGGTCTTCGGTATCTTGTAGGGCAGCATGAAGGTCTTGAGGAAGGCCTTGAGCTCCTTCGCCGTGACGAGCCCGTCCGTCTCAATGACCGCGTGCAGCCTCCTGCCCCACTCCGGGTCGGGTATGCCGACGACGACGGCGTCGAGGACGTGCGCGTCGCGCAGCAGGGCGTTCTCAACCTCGGCGGCGAAGACGTTCTCGCCCCCGGTGACTATCATGTCGCTGCGCCTGTCGGAGAAGTAGAGGTAGCCCTCGGTATCGACGTAGCCCATATCTCCGACGCTGCGGAAGCTGTCCTCAATCGTGCCGAGCGGCTTCTCGTTTATGTACTCCGTGTAGAAGAAGCCGGCCGGCGGCGACATATAGATGTTGCCGACCTCGTAGGGCGCGAGCGGCTCGCCTTCGGCGCCGCGGATGGATATCCGGCTGCCGTACTTGGGGAGGCCGACGCTGCCCGGGTGCTTGAGCCATTCGTCGCCGCGTATGGCGCACATGCCTATGACCTCGGTCATAGAGTACATCTCGTATATCTTCTCGGGCTCGAGTATCTCGAACCAGGCGCGCTTGAGCCATTCGGAGCAGGCCCCGCCGGTGTGGCAGAGCGCCTCTATGGAGGCGAAGCTCTCCTTCTTGAGGCCGGGCGTCTTTATTATCCTGTGCATGAGCGTCGGCACGGTCTGCATGAACTGCACCTTATACTTCTCTATGCACTCCACGAGCCCCTCCGGGCAGAAGGTCGAGGGTATCACGAGCGTGCCGCCGGAGAAGAGGCCGTTCATCGCGGCTATGTGCGGCGCGCCGTGGAAGAGCGCGCCCGCGAGCAGCTGCGTCTGGTCCATCGCCATGCCGCTCACCTGGAACCAGGAGCCGATGGAGCCGTCCGAGTGGCCGCAGGGGATGTTCTGCTTTATGAGCTTGGGCTTCCCCGTCGTGCCGCCGGAGGCGTTTATTATGTTCGGGTTCGCGAGGACGTCGGGCGGCATCTCGTCGGAGTAGCCGGAGCAGGCCTCGCGGAGCTCGGCCATGCCGCACTTGAAGACCTTCTCGTCGACGTCTATGTCCGTGAGCGCCGCGGCCGGGGACAGGAGCTCCTGGAGCTCGAGCAGCTCCTCGGGCGAGGTGCGGTGCGAGGTGGGCATATAGGCCGCGCCCGTCTTCCATATTGCCAAATTCGCCGCAATATGCTCAATTCCGTTGGGATACGTGCATAATACCGTACTTTTCGGCCCAACTCCGTGGTCCATAAGCATCCAAGCCATGCGGCTTGTCAGCCTGTCGAGCTCGCTCCAGCTTATCCGCTCCTCCGTCCCGCCGTCCTTCACGTGGATGACGGCCGGCTCGTCGGGCTTCGCCTGCGCCACATAGTGCAGCTGCATCCCCGGCGTTACGAAGTCGCTCTCTCCGAGATTGTATTTGTTAAGGCGGACGCCTTCGGACATATTCTCTATACCCCCCTAAGCGCGCGGACGCTTGTCCCACTCATGCTTTCTTCGTTCCCTTTTGCTAAAATGTTAACACATTTGACTTGATAAGTAGGGGTGAAAAGTGGGCAAAAAATTTGCATCCCGAGGCTTGAAACCATTGATTCTTTATTGACAGAGAGGAACAAAACAAGTAAAATACTATCGGTAAGGCCCGTTTGTGTATGCTAAGTAGCAAATTAAGGGCGGCTTTCACGCCCGGATTGTGTGCATGGCGCACAGGCGCGGCCTTTCTTTGTCCGAACTTTAACAGTTCCCACGTTCATGTAGCACGTAAAACACAGCGGGCGTCCAAAAGCGGGACGCCCGCAAAATATCCCTATTTTTTACCAGTCAGGATGGCGCAGATGAAGAATTGGCCTGTTTCCAAGAGCATACCGGTTAAGCCCGTGAGCGGCGTATTTGTGAGCGGCGACAAGTTCCTGAAGCTGCAGCACTTCTCCATAACCGAGCCCACGCCGCCCATATCCGAGGACGAGAGCCTGGTGCTCTTCGTCACCTCGGGCGAGGGCGTGATAACCATCAACGGGGTCGAGTTCCCCCTCTCCGACGGCAGCCTGTGCTGGCTGCAATCCTACCACACCTATACGATAGAGCCCGCCTTCGGCAGCACGCTCAGCTTCTCGCTGTGCGCGTACGACTACCCACTCTCGTCCTACCTCGTCACGCAGACGCTGACGCCCCTGGCGTCCCGGGCCATCATGCAGTCGCGGCCCGTCATGCAGATGCGCAAGGAGAAGAAGGAGATAATCCAGCGCCTGCTCAGCGAGTTCGAGGCCGAGAACGACTCCGTCAGCCAGGGCAGCTCGATGATAAAGGTCGCGACGCTCGGGCAGATAGTCGTCTTCTTCATCAACGACTGCATAAAGCGCGCGCGGCGCGGCGAGGAGCCGGAGCCGCGCCCCCTCGGCTGGACGGTCGTGCTGTACATCGCGGAGCACTACCGCGATCCGCTGACCTCGGCGGGCGTGGCGGCCGAATTCGGCTGCACGAGCGCGCAGCTCAACTACGAGCTGCGGCGGATAAGCGGCCGCGACTTCCAGCAGTCCCTCGACAGGATACGCATAAACATCGCCGCGGGGGCCATGTTCTTCGAGGACGTGTCCCTCTCCTACCTGCTCTCCTACGCCGGCTTCTCGACAGAGGCCTCGTTCTACCGCGTGTTCAAGCGGCTCAAGGGCGTCTCGCCGAACGAGTACCGGCTCATGCGCATGTGCGCGGGCAGCGGCTACTACGGCATGGTGAACAGCCGCACCGTCATCTCCGCGCTGAACATCATCCAGACGAAGTACGCCCAGCCCATAACCCAGAAGCAGATAGCCGCCGAGCTCTACATCTCCGAGACGCTGCTGAGCGAGAAGTTCCGCGAGCTCTTCGGGCTCAGCGTGAGGTATATCATCTCCCTCTGCCGCGTGAGGCACTCCGAGTCCCTGCTGCTGAACACGGACCTCCCCCTCCTCGACATCTCGATGAGCGTCGGCTTCAACTCCGTCAAGGTCTTCTCGAGGGCCTTCAAGAACATAAACGGCATGACGCCGACCGAATTCCGCATGAAGAAAGGATGGGGCCAGCTTGGCGAAGAAAAAGAAAATTGAAGGCTTCACCCAGCCCATGACCAGCATGGACTACTTCTTCAGCAGCGAGGCCGACTCCCAGCCCTTTATCAAGGCCGCGCTGCGCACGGCGGCGGTGGAGACGCCCATCCGCCACAACGAGAGCATAACCCTCATTTATATAAAGAGCGGGCGCGGCCGGATATCCATAAACGCCGGCGTCCACGAGCTGCACCGCGGCGTGCTCATGGCGATAAGCGACTACCAGCCCTATAAGATAACGCCGGAGGGCGGCGTCCTCCACTACGTGGAGTGCCAGTTCCCCTACCTGCTTTTCCTGTATTTCATGGCGAACCCCTACTTCCGCTTCCGCTCGCCCGGCTTCGGGGCGCAGCCCGTATACGCCGACCTCGACGAGAAGAACGCGGAGACCGTCGAGCGGCTCATGGGCTACATCCTAGTGAGCCACTCCAAGGGCCGCCACGGCGACCGCGAGATACTTCAGATTATGGAGGTCTTCGGCTTCCTCATAAAATTCTCCGGCGTCGAGGCCGCCATAGACAGATCCGGCGCCCCCGCCTCCCCCCTCCCCGAACCGGACTGACCGCCCGGCCAAAGTTCAGACGCTCCCCAACAAAAAAGTTCCCGGAAAATCCGGGGACGGAAAAAGAGCCGCCGGTTTATTCCGGCGGCTCTTTTGGGCTTTTGCGTTCAGGCGTCCTCTATGGAGACTATATCCCCGACGGCTATCCTTGTCCCGTCCGCGAACACGATCTCGCGCTCGAGCTCGTCTATGCGCTTGAGCGCGCCGGCGCGCGTCACATACGCGCCGCCGGATTTGCGCCCGTCGGGGACGAAATAAGTCACGGTCACGTCGGGGCGCTCGGATATGCGCGCGGCAATACCGGCGAGGGCGCGCTCGAGCTCCTCGACGGCGCTCTCGCCGAGCTCGACGCGCGCGTCCGTGAGCCGCGCCGTCTCGTCAATCGCGTCCTCATACCCCGTCAGCGCCGCAAAGGGCGAAAACTGCGCCGCCCGGTCGCTCATCGGCATCGGCTCATGCGCAGACTTCGGCCGCGGGAGGTCAATGATGTCGTCGTATTCACTCACGCCTTGTGCCCTCCTATCTGCCCGTTGCGGTCCCGCATGGTGGCGCCGTCCTCGTAGTTCATGCCGCGGAGGACGGCGTTTTTGCCGTACTTCTGCTTTATCTTCAGCAGCGCCGCCTGCTTGCGCTTTTCGCGCTCGAGGGCGGCGTTTTCCCGCTCGCGCTCGGCCTCGAGGGCGGCGTAGTCCGTGAAGAGGTCGAGCTGCTCGGGCGCGTCCCCGCGCGGCGCTTCGGCCTCGGGTATGACGCGGCAGGCCGTGACGTTGAGGCGGCGTATAAGCAGCTCCCTGTTCACGACGCGGTCGTAGAGCTCCGAGGCGGCGTCCATTATCCGCTTCGTCGAGGACGTATGGCGCGGGAGGTTAATCGTCCCGTGCGAGTGCTTCGGTATCTGCCGCCCGTAGCCGTCGCGGACGACCTCGCCCTTGTAATTCGCGCGGCGCTTCGCGTCCTTGATGTTCTCGATGTCGTAGCCTATCGTGACCACAATCTGGTCGGTGACGAGCTTTTTCGCGAACAGGTCCATTGAGAGCGCGTCGGCCATCTCGCGCAGGACTATGCGCGCCTTGTCCGCCGTGTACGGCTCGTGCAGCACCTGCCCTGAGCCGAGGCTGTTTGTGCTCGGCTTGTACGCCTTCACGGCCTCGACGGTGCAGGGCTCATAGCCCCAGGCGTGGTCTATGAGCAGCTCCGCGTTCTTGCCGAAGAGCTTGAAGAGCGCGTCCTCGTCCGTCAGCGAGCGGCGCGCGACGTCGCCCATCGTGAACATGCCGTTCTCCTCGAGCTTCTTCGCGTAGCCGCGGCCCACGCGCCAGAAGTCCGTGAGCGGCGTGTGCGCCCAGAGCTTTTCCCGGTAGCTCCGCTCGTCGAGCTCGGCTATGCGCACGCCGTTTTCGTCGGCCGGGATGTGCTTCGCGACGATGTCCATCGCGACCTTGCAGAGATAGAGGTTCGTGCCGATGCCCGCCGTCGCCGTGATGCCGGTCGTCGCGAGCACGTCGAGGATAATCTTCATCGCGAGCTCGTGCGGCGAAAGGCCGTAGGTCTTGAGATAGCGCGTCACGTCCATGAACACCTCGTCAATGGAGTAGACGATGATGTCCTCGGGCGCGACGTATTTCATGTAGACCTTGTATATCCGCGTGCTGTACTCCATGTAATGCGCCATGCGCGGCGGCGCGATGAGGAAGTCCACGGCGAGCGACGGATTCGCTTGCAGCTCTGAGAAGAAATGCGACTTGCCCTCCAGCTTATGCCCCGGCGCGTCGTGCCGACGGCCGGCGTTCGCCTCGCGCACGCGCTGCTTGAGCTCGAAGAGCCGGCAGCGCCCGCCTATGCCGTAGCTCTTGAGCGAGGGCGTCACGGCGAGGCAAATCGTCTTGTCCGTCCGGCTCTCGTCCGCGACGACGAGGTTCGTGTCCAGCGGATCCAGCCCCCTCTCCCGGCACTCGACCGAGGCGTAGAAGCTCTTGAGGTCTATAGCAATAAATGTCCTCTCCACGCCCGGTCAGCTCCTTTCGTATATGCTCGGGTTATAGGCCGCTCGGATCGCACGAAGGCCTGCCGCTTTCCTTTTCGCTTCGGAAAAACGTGTTTAACCGTGCTTAATATAGTCGGAAAAACGTGTGAAACAGTCGTTGAAAACCTCGGAAAAATGTGTTATCATTTAATCGGATATCCATGCCGGTGGTGATATAATTGCAGCGCAGCGCAATATACGACCTTAAAAAGTGGAAAGACGCCCCCGAAAGGAAGCCGCTTATCATCCGCGGCGCGCGTCAGGTCGGGAAGACCTGGCTCATGAAGGAGTTCGGGCAGAGCTGCTATGAAAGCTATGTCTACTTCAACTTCGACGAGGAAGACGAGCTGAAATCCATTTTCGAGGCGAACAAAAACCCGCAGCGCATTGTCGAGCTCCTTTCCATGGTCGCGGGTGAAAAAATTCTGCCCGGGGAGACCCTCGTCATTTTTGACGAGGTGCAGGAATGCCCGGAGGCGCTCAATGCGCTCAAATACTTCAAAGAGAAGGCGAACGAGTACCATGTCATCGCAGCCGGGAGCCTGCTTGGCACCCTGCTCGCGCAGCCAAAGTCCTATCCCGTGGGCATGGTCAATCTGCTCGACCTCTGCCCGCTCACCTTCGACGAATTCCTGGAGGCCGCCGACCCGGCGCTATTTGCTTACTACGAGAGCATCCGGAAGGATCAGGCCATTGAAGAAATCTTCCACAACCGCCTGCTGGAAGCCTACAACAGCTATCTTATCATCGGCGGGATGCCGGAATGTGTGGCCTCCTGGGTCAACCACAAGGATCCGGCGGCGGTTTCCCAAATCCAGCGGGAGCTCGTGGAGATTTACGAGAACGACTTCGGGAAGCACAACGGGAAGGTAAACAGCGCCCGCATCCTGATGGTGTTCCGCAGCATCGTCTCCCAGCTTGCCAAATCCAATGAAAAGTTTATCTACGGCGCCGTCCGGCAGGGCGGACGGGCGCGGGACTTTGAAGAAGCCATAGAATGGCTTGTCTCGGCCGGTATGCTCAACCGCGTCTACAATGTCTCCAAGATGGAGCATCCGCTTTCCGCCTTTGACAAGCTCGACCAGTTCAAGCTGTTTCTCTTTGATACCGGGCTGCTCAAGCACATGGCGGGCGTTGACAACAGCGCTATATTGCTGAAAGCCGACTACCAATTCAAGGGGCCGCTCACCGAAAACTATGTGCTGCAGCAGCTTCGCGGCCAATTTGAAGTGGCGCCCCGCTACTATTCGGATAAGCGCGGGGAGATAGATTTCCTGCTGCAAAACGGCGCCGAAATTATCCCCGTGGAAGTTAAAGGCGGCGAGGATAAATCTGCGCCGTCCTTCAAACGCTATATTGCCGAAAATCATCCGGAGCACGCGATACGCTTTTCCAAACGCGGTTACCGCAGGGACGGAGAAGTCACAAACATTCCCCTTTATCTGGCCCGAAGGGCCAAAGAGCTGCTCTGAGCCTGAAATTTCGAAGCAAAATCCCGGAATGCTCGGTTCCGGGATTTTGCGCTGTCTCAACGCGCTCCGCGCCCGGGCCGGTTCCTTTCCTACTTCAAAAAGTCGCCCCTATACTCGCCCGGGGTCAGGGCAAAGCCCGCCTCAATAAGGTGCGCCACTTTTAGCGCGACGAGGTTTATGTCTGTCTCCATGGCGCGGGCTATCTGCTCGGTCGTGTAGCCGCAGCGGTAGACGTAGTCCAGCACCTCGCCGCTGTCGAGCAGGATCTCGGCGGCGACGATGTTGGCCTCGTACTCGGGCCTCGTGCTCATGTCGTAGAGCATGAACTCACGCAGCGCGCCGTCCTTGGCGAGATTCCGGTGGAGCTGGTCGTGGCCCAGCTCGTGCGCGCAGACTATGCGCTGCATCTGCGGCGTCAGGCCGTCGTTGAGGAAGATGAAGCGGTTGCGCCGTATCACCCGGTACATACCCTTCATGCTGCCGAAATCCGGGCAGAAGAGCACCTCCACGCCGAGCTGGCGGGCCATCTCAAAGGGGTCGCGCGTGCCGCAGCGGCGCACGAGCCGCTCGCCGACCTCGGATAACTGCCTCGCGTTCATGCCTTGTCCGCGCCCTTCCTGCGGCCGTATTTCTTATTTTTCTCCTTGGCTATCCAGTACGCCTCGCTGAGCGCGCGCATGGCCCCGTCCATGGCGTCGTCGCTGAGCGTGCCGCCCGCGAACATGCCCGTGACCTCGCTCACCAGCGCGTCTATGTCCCGCGCGGCCTTCGCCCCGCCGCGCTCGTGCGCCTCTACTATGAGCGTCCCGGCGCTGCCGAGCAGGTACTCCGTCGTGGTGCCGAGCGCGTCGGCTATCTTCTGCACGACGACCATGTTGGAGGGCCGGCGCGTCCCCAATTCGTAGTTTTGTATCGTGCGCGCGGTCACGCCCGCCTTCCAGGCCAGGTCGGCCTGCGTCAGCCCGGACTGCGCGCGCTTCTCTTTAAGCTTCTCGGCAAACGACATAGTGCGCCCCTTTCCATGAGCACGAACGGAAATTCCGCACCGCCTCTTGACACGCAAAAAAGTTCGTGCTATACTCGCCTCAGATAAGCGAAATAATGTTCGTGCTTACATTTTACCACTTGAAACAGCGTGTGTCAACACGGTATTGAAGGAGGGATTGCGGTGGACGCGCAGTGCCGCAAGGCTTACGTTTCGGTCAACGTGGACATAGACGAGGAGGGCGCGGTGCAGCCCCGCGCGATACGCTGGCGCGGCGGCCGCTCGTACCGCATAGACCGCGTCCTCTACAAATGCCGCGCCGCCTCCCAAAAAGTCGGCGGCGGCGGGATACGCTACACCGTGCAGATAAACGGCCGCGAGACCTACCTCTTCAACGAGGGCGCAAAGTGGTTTGTGGAGGCGAGAGGCTGAGGGCTTGGCCGGGATATGCGCGCGAAAAACCGCCCCGGAGTGGTCCGGGGCGGTTCGCTGTATTGCGGGGTGCTGCGCGATTACGCGGCGGCTTCGAGCTCGCCGGCCTCGAAGAGGCGGACGAGGACGGTGGCGCACATGGCGCGGGTGGCGGAGCCGTCGGGATCGAACTCGGTGTCGCTCACGCCGTTCATGAGGCCGGCGTCAGTGCAGTAGGCGACGGCGCTGACGGCGTCGGCGCTGACCTCGGCGGCGTCGGCCCAGGTGAGCTCGGCGTCCTCAACGGCCTCGGCGCCGGTGGCGACTTCGTAGGCGTAGAGCATCTCGGCGAGCTCCTCGCGGGTGATGACCGCGTCGGCGTCGAGGGTCTCGAGGGCCAGGGCCTCGAAGAGGCCGTTCTGGTCGGCCCAGACGACGGCGTCGGAGTACCAGCTGTCGTCCTCGGCGTCGGCGAAGACGTCGGAGGCGCTGCCGGTGACCTCGGGGCTGCCGGCGAGACGGTAGAGCATGGTGACCATCATGCCGCGGGTGAGCTCGGTGTTGGGAGCGAACGCGGTGTCGCTGACGCCGAGCATGAGGCTGTTCTCATAAGCGGTGACGACGTAGTCGTAGTACCAGGCGCCCTCGGCGACGTCGGTGAAGGGCAGGCCCTCCTCGACGGGCTCGGAAGTGCCGTCAATGACGATGCGGCCCTGGGGCTCGGCGTAGGTCTCGGGGACGACGCCGCCGAGATCCTCGGTGATGTAGGTAATCAGGACCTCGTTATCGGCCATGGACTCGTCGACGAGCAGCTTGTCGCCCATGAACATGGTGAAGCCGTCGCCGCCCTGCTTGAGCATGTAGTTGTGGCTGGCCACGGTGTAGGTGCCTTCGGGGTCGATGGCCTCGCCGGCGACCTCGACGTTGGAGACGCGGCGCGCGCCGTCAACCTCGACGAAGTTGCCCATGGCGTCAAGGACGACCGGGCTCTCGACGCTGGTGTCGACGCTGAAGCTCAGGCCGGAGACGTGCAGGAAGCCGCCGCTCTCGGTGGGCAGGGCCATGACGGCCATCTCGAGGGCGTCGAGAATCTGCTGGCCGGTGGCCTCAACGACGCAGAGCATGTTGCCGAAGGGGTGGACGTCGATGATGTTCTGGTAGGTGATGTCGCCGGCGGCGATGTCGGCGCGGATGCCGCCGCCGTTCACGAGGCCGATGTCAGCCTCGCCGACGACGCGGTAGGCGTCGGCGCAGAGGTCGCCGATGTTGGTCTCCTCGGTACGGACGAGGCGGGTGCCGTCCTCGGCGTAGCCGGTGAGGGTGATGTCGCTCTTCGCAACGACGGTGCTGAAGGTGTCGGCGTACTTGGCGAAGAGGGCGTTGAGATACTCGTCCATATCAGCGGCGGTCTCGGTGTAGTCGCTGATAAGCTCGGTGGTGATGGCGCCGGTCTCGGCGTCGATGGTCAGCTTGCCGAAGTTCGCGAACTTCGTGCCGGTGGAGGTGAGGATGACGTCCTCGCCGTCCGCGCCCTTAACGAGCTGGGAGGCGATGACGCTGTGGCTGTGGCCGTCGATGAAGGCGTCGAGGCCGCTCAGCTGCGGGATGACGTCGGTGGAGCGGTAGGGAGCGCTCTCGGGGTCGATGCCCAGGTGGCCGACGCCGATGACGTAGTCGGCGCCCTCGGCGACGGCGGCGTCAATCGCGGCCTGGACGTGGCCGGCAAAGTCATCCTCGCCGAAGCTGTAGATGTAGTTGCCGTTGTCGTCCTGGAAGTAGACGGGGGTGGACTTGGTGTAGGTGTCGGGGGTGGAGAAGCCGACGTAGGCGACGGTGGTGTCGCCGTAGGTGATGAGCTTGTAGGCGTCGAAGACGGGCTCGTTGTCGGCGAGGCTGATGAAGTTGGCGCTCACATAGCCGCACTCGAGCTTGCCGGCCAGCTCAAAGAGACGGTCGCGGCCGTAGTCGAACTCGTGGTTGCCGATGACGGCGACGTCATAGCCCATGGCGTTCATGATGCCGATGATGTCCTCGCCCTTGCTCATGGAGCCGTAAGCGGCGCCCTGGATGGCGTCGCCGGCGTCGACGAGCGTGACGTAGTTGCCCTCGGCGAGCATGGCGTCCTCATAGGCGGCGACGTTGGAATAACCCAGCTCGCCGGTGATGGCGCAGTGGACGTCGTTGGTGTAGAGGACGACGATGTCGCCGGCGGCGGGCTCCTCAGCGGGCTCTTCCGCGGGCTCTTCCGTGGGTTCCTCGGCGGGCTCCTCCGCCGGGGTCTCGGTCGCGGTATCTTCGGCCGGGGCCTCGGTAGCGGGCGCCTCGGTAACGGTGGTCTCGTCCGCGAGGACGCCGCCGCACAGGGCGAACACCATTACGAGGGCCAGGAAAACAGATAACAGCTTTTTCATATCAATTCTCCTTTATGTAAGTTTCGGCTTACAGCCTAACGAGCACATTATACTATGTACTCCGTCAAAAGGGAACACCCAAAATCCATTTTCTCTGTTAAAATTAACGTAAAGCCCGGTTAAAAATCCGGCCGCCCCGCCCCCGCCTGACGGCAAACGCAATAAGATGGGGAGGCCCGCCGGCCTCCCCGCTATATGTGGTGTCCCGTTCAGATATTGAGCTCCGCCGTGGAATAGAGCACAGCGCCGCCCGCGAGATAGCAGCGGCCGCCCTCCACGCGGCAGAGCAGCGTGCCGCCGCGCTTCGAGGCCTGGCGGGCGCGCAGGGCGCTCTTATGCAGCTTCCCGGCCCAGAGCGGGGCGACGTGGCAGTGCCCGCTGCCGCAGACCGGGTCCTCCGCCACGCCCAGCTTGGGCGCGAAGGAGCGCGTCACGCAGTCGTAGTCCGCGCCGGGCGCGGTTATGTGCAGCAGCAGCCCGTCGAGAGCGCGCACCAGCGCCTGGTCGACTTCGGCGGTCCTGACCGCCTCCTCGCTCTCGAGCTCGCAGACGAGGTCGCGGCCCATCCACGCGGACTTGACCGGCCGGCCTATCGCGCGCTCCATCTCCGGCGTCACGGGCACGCCGCGCAGCTCATAGGCCGGGAAGTCGAGCTCGTACATATCGCCGCGCCGCTCCACGACGAGCTCGCCGCTCATGGTGTCGAAGACGAAGTGGGTTTTTTCAGGCGTCACGAAGTTCGCGAGGACGAAGGCCGTGCCCAGCGTGGCGTGGCCGCAGAGGTCTATCTCCCCGCCCGGCGTGAACCAGCGCAGGCGCCAGCGCTCCCCGTCCCTGACGGCGTAGGCCGTCTCAGAGAGGTTGTTCTCGCCGGCGACGGCCTGCAGCAGCGCATCCTCCGGCCACCCGTCCAATACGCAGACGGCGGCAGGATTGCCCTCGAAAACCTTTTCCGCAAAAGCGTCGACGTGCCAGCACTTCATAATAAACCCCTCCAAAAACAGAATGGAGCCATTATATCACCCGCCCAAGCCGCGCAAAAGGCTTGATTTTTCTCCCCGCGCCGTGTATAATACATAGGCTATGCAGCGGTATCGAAGTGGTCATAACGGGGCTGACTCGAAATCAGTTTGCAGGAAACTGCACGTGGGTTCGAATCCCACCCGCTGCGCCACGTCGGAGCAAACTGCGCTCCACTACGCCAACAGGCACAGCCGAAAGGCTGTGCCTGTTGGCATTCGTTCCGCTCCGTTTGCTCCTCCTCTCAAACCCGAAGCCGGAGGCTTCGGGTTTGTGTTTTTGGGGTTTTAATGTCCGTGCCTGCGGCAAAAAACGCCGTCCGTCCGTTCTCCTCCGCTCCGATCGCGGCCCGCTTCGCCGGACTTGCGGTTGTGCGCCGCCGGGAGGCCGGAATTGAATCAACTGTAACTGACAAACGGTGTCGAAATTCGGATTTTATCAGTTGTATCTTATAAATTCACGTTTTCTCTATTGTATTTCAAGTATAATTGGGTTATACTAAGATCAGCCGCGGGAAAGGGGGCTGTGAAACCCATGATCAAACGCGAATTATATATGAGCCGCATCCGTCCCTTTATCGGATCGGACCTCATTAAGGTCATGACCGGTATTCGCCGCTGCGGAAAGTCAGTCATGTTGGAGCTTGTCAAACAGGAGCTTTGTGAGTCCGGCGTTCATCCATCTCAGTTTATCTCAATCAATTTTGAAGATATGCGCTATTCCCATCTGCAAACCGCGAAGGCTTTG
>DVKN01000090.1 GCA_018716005.1 Candidatus Scatomorpha stercoravium | reverse complement strand
GCCGGCTATGTTGTCTATGTCCTCGGTGACGACGCCCTCGGCCCCGACGACGCGGTCGGCGTTCGTGGCGACGCGGCGGCTGTTCAGATACTTGACGGCGATGGGCCGCGTGAGCCACAGCGTCAGCAGGCTCACGAGCAGGAACCAGACGACCTGGAGCCATATCGCCGCCCCGAAGAGGGCCGAGATGAGCGCCGCCAGCGCGCCGAGGGCAAACCATATGCAGACCAGCGGCGCGGTCAGCGCCTCGACAATCAAGAGCAGCACCATCAGCGCCAGCCAAACCACCGTCATATTCGCGGCTATAAGCTCTAACATTGCAGACTCCTTTCACTCTATAGCGTTATGCTATCCGCAAGCCCATTGTATCCCATAGCGCCCGAGGGGTCAACAGTTTTTTGCACCGCTGACTGAGGGGCAATCAATTCCACTACCGCTCCATAGCTCCCCTTGATAAGGGGAGCTGCCGCCGAAGGCGGCTGAGGGGTCAGCAATAAACAAAAAAATTTCGCGCAGGGCCTTTACTTTTACGAGCTAAACATATAAAATATGAAAGTACCCACTCATACTTTAAAGCAAGAGGTGCGTAATGAACAAGCAGAACAAAAAGCCCAGGCGCGACGATATGTACGAGGCCATCCTGACTCTGGAGACGGTTGAGGAGTGCAAGCGCTTCTTCGACGACCTCTGCACGGTGACGGAGCTGCAGGCCATGGAGCAGCGCTATCAGGTCGCCGTGTATCTCAGTCAGGGCATGATTTATAACGACATCCTCGAGCGCACGGGCGCGTCGAGCGCGACCATCTCGCGCGTCAACCGCAGCCTGCAATACGGCGCGGACGGCTACGAGGTCGCCTTTGAGCGGCTGAAGGCCATGGGTAAGTTCGGCGACGGGCCGGACGGCGGCAAAGAGTGAGCGCATACGAGGCCCTCGCGCCCTGGTATGACGCCTTCACGCGGGATGTGGACTACGAGCGCTTCGCGGACTTCTACGAGGCGCTCTTCCGCGCCAATGGCGGGGAATTCCGGCTGCTCCTCGACCTGTGCTGCGGCACGGGCACGCTCGCGCTCATAATGGCCCGGCGCGGCTACGACATGATAGCCGCCGACGGCAGCGAGGATATGCTCATGGCCGCGCGGGAGAAGGCCATGGCGGCCGGCGTGGCGGCGCCGCTCTTCATCTGCCAGCGCGCCGGCGGGCTCGACCTCTACGGCACGGTGGACGCGGCGTACTCCTCGCTCGATTCGCTCAGCTACGTCCCGCCGCGCGAGCTCGCCGAGTGCTTCGCGCGGCTCCGGCTCTTCATCCGGCCGGGCGGGCTCTTCATATTCGACCTGCGCACGCCGGAGTTCCTGCGCTCGATGGACGGGAGCGTATCCGTCGACGAGACGGACGACGTGCTCTGCCTCTGGCGCGGCCGCTATGATGAGAAGGCGGCGGCGCTTCGCTACGGCATGGACATTTTCGAGCGCATAGAGGGCGACACCTACGAGCACTATAACGAGGAGCACACGGAGTACGCGCACAGCTTCGAGGCCGTATCGGCCCTGCTGGAGGAGAACGGCTTCACCGGCGTGCGCACGGCGCCCGAGGCCCCCATGGCCGGGGACGGGCGGATTTTCATAGTCTGCGAAAGAGGTAATTGACATGGATCAGATAGTCCGGGCCGTCTCGGCGGACGGCTTCGTAAAAATATCCGCCATCACGGCGCGGGACATGGTCGAGCGCGCGAGGGTAATACACGATCTCTCGCCCACCGCCTGCGCGGCCCTGGGGCGCACGCTCTGCGGCGCGAGCATGCTCGGCGAGCTCATGAAGGAGGCGGACGCCTCGCTCACCATCCGCGTGAACGGCGGCGGCCCGGCCGGGAGCGTTATCGCGGTCAGCGACAGCGAGGGCAACGCGCGCGGCTATGTGCAGAACCCGCAGGCCGACCTCCCCACGCGCGCGGACGGCAAGCTCGACGTCGGCGGGCTCGTGGGCCGGGACGGTATGCTCACGGTCAGCCGGGACATCGGGCTCAAGGAGCCATATGTCGGCTCGGTCGAGCTCGTCAGCGGCGAGATAGCCGAGGATTTGGCCCAGTACATGGTCGAGAGCGAGCAGATACCCTCCGCCGTCGGCCTCGGCGTGCTCATAGACACCGATAAGAGCGTGAAGGCGGCCGGTGGCTTCATAGTCCAGCTCATGCCCGGCGCGCCCGAGAACCTCATCGAGAAGCTGGAGACGAACATCCTGTTCATGGACCAGCTCACTACCGTGCTCAGCGAGGACGGCGTCGACGCCGTGATAAGCCAGGTGCTCTTCTCGCTCGACCCGCGCGAGGCCGAACGCCACGGCGTCGAATACCGCTGCACCTGCTCCCGCGAACGCGTGGCCGAAGCCCTCCGCAGCGTAGGCGAAGCCGAGCTCCGCTCCATGGCCGCCGAAGGCCGCGACGCCGAAGTCAGCTGCCAGTTCTGCGACAAAGTCTACCGCTTCACCCCCGAAGACCTGACCGCACTCGCGGCCGGAGACAAAGCGGCGGGCTGTGCCCGCTGACAATGCGAGACTTCGCGTTGGCAATTAGATAACGTAAGCCGCCCGGTAACTATGCCGGGCGGCTTTTCCTACGTTATGGGGTGCTTGTAGGGCGCACCGTCCCCGGTGCGCCATTGCGTTGCCATACGCGACGGGACCGAATGGTTGCTGAAACATGGGTTTACTGCCAACCCTCGTAAGGGGCGGCGTCCTCGAC